>CAZIFN010000006.1:0-36552 GCA_964538205.1 uncultured Mycoplasma sp. | reverse complement strand
TCCTTATGGATGAATTAGTTTTTTATTTTATAATTTTAAATTATTTGTACAAGGAGGAAATTTATGAAATTTAAAAAGTTAGAACAAGGATCTATAAATTCTGTTGAGACTAAGTTTTCAGAGTTTTGGGAGAAGATGAATATTTTGTATAAATCTATAAAAAATCGAAAGGGAAGAGAAGACTTTGTTTTTTATGATGGACCTGCTACTGCTAATGGAATGCCTGGTATTCATCATATGATGGCTAAGCTTTTAAAAGATACTGTATGTAAATATAAGACTATGAAAGGGTATCGTGTTGTTAGAAAAGTAGGATGGGATACTCATGGATTACCAGTTGAAGTACAAGTAGAAAAACAGTTGGGATTTACTGATAAGAGTGATATTGAAAAGTATGGTATTAAGGAATTTAATCAAAAATGTAGAGAGAGTGTTTGGACTAATGAAAAATCATTTTCTAAATTTACTAGAGAGATGGGTCAATTTATTGATTTAAAAAATCCTTATGTTACTTATGATAATAATTATATTGAAACTGAATGGTGGATTTTAAAGAAGATATTTGATGATGGATATATTTATGATGGATTAAAGATTGTTCCTTGGTGTCCTAGATGTGGTACAGGACTTGCTTCTCATGAGGTTGCTCAAGGTTATAAAGAAGTATCAGTTAATACTGTTTATGTACCATTTAAATTAAAAAATGAGGAAAATACTTATTTCTTAGTTTGGACAACAACACCTTGGACTTTACTTGCTAATGTAGCTTTATGTGTTAATCCGGATGAAACTTATGTTAAATGTTTATCTAAGGGATATAATTTTATAGTTGCTAAACCTTTAGCTGATGCTATATTGGGAGATGAGTATGAAGTTGTTTGTGAATATACTGGTAAAGATTTAGAGTTTGTTGAATATGAACAGTTATTACCAATTCTTAAAGTTTCAAAAAAGGCATTCTTTGTTACTTGTGATAATTATGTAACTATGTCTGATGGTACTGGTATTGTTCATATGGCTCCAGCCTTTGGTCAAGATGACTATGAAGTTGGTTTAAGATATGATTTACCAATATTAAATCCAGTAGGAGAAGATGGTTGTTATACAGAAGGTCCTTGGAAAGGTAGACTTGTTGTTGATCCAGAATTGGAAGTTGAGATAATTAAATATCTTGCTAAAGAAGATAAATTATTTAAAAAACAAAAAATGGTTCATGATTATCCACATTGTTGGAGATGTAAAACACCTTTAGTTTACTATTCAAAACCATCATTATATATAAAAACAACAGCTAAAAAGCAAGAGATAATTGAGGAAAATAATAAAGTTCATTGGCATCCGGATTTTGTTGGAGAGAAAAGATTTGGTAACTGGTTACAGAATATGAATGATTGGGCTATTTCACGTAATAGATATTGGGGTACTCCTATTCCATTATGGAGATGTAGTTGTGGACATGATATTATGATTGGTTCTAGGAAAGAACTAAGAGAAAAAGCTATTGAAGAAGTTTTGGAAGATATTGAATTACATAGACCATATGTTGATGATATTCATATTAAATGTCCAAAATGTGGAAAAGAAATGAGTCGTGTAAAAGATGTTATTGACTGTTGGTTTGATTCTGGAGCTATGCCATTTGCACAATATCATTATCCTTTTGAAAATAAGAAGTTATGGGAAAATCAATTTCCTGCAGACTTTATTTGTGAGGGAATTGATCAAACTAGAGGTTGGTTTTATTCATTATTAGTAGTTTCTGTTTTTGTTAAAGGAATAAGTCCTTATAAAAACGTTTTAGTTAATGATTTACTATTAGATAAGCATGGTCAAAAAATGCATAAATCTAGAGGTAATGCTATTAGTCCTTTTGAAGTAATGGAGAAAAATGGAGCTGATACAGTAAGATTTTATATGTTATATGCATCTCCTGTATGGACACCATTAAAATTTGATGAAGATGGCTTAAAAGAGATTTATTCTAAATATATTTCAACATTTAAAAATGCATATTCATTCTTTGAAATGTATGCTAATGCTGATAATATTGATCCAAGAGAATATGATATTCCAGTAAAGGATAGGGAATTAATAGATCGTTGGTTATTATCAAAGCTTAATAATTTGATTAAAAAAGTAAATGAAGCATATGAAGAGTATGATTTAAATAAAGCAGCACGTGCAATTGTTCCATTCTTAAATGATGATTTATCTAATTGGTATATTAGAAGTAATCGTAGACGTTTCTGGGATAGTGAATTAACTGAATCTAAAAAGGCTGTTTATTTAACTACATATGAAGTATTAGTAGCATTATGTAAATTATGTGCTCCAATGACTCCATTTATTACAGAAGAAATATATCAAAAATTAACTGGTAAGAAGTCAGTACATTTAGAAGACTTTCCAGTTGAAAATACAGATTTAATTAATGAATCAATAGAAGAGAGAATGGATTTAGTTAGAGATATTTGTTCACTTGGTAGATTTGCTAGAGAAGAAGTAAACATTAAAGTAAGACAGCCAATAAAGAGTTTGTTCTTACCAAAGAGTGATCAAATGATTATAGGTGATTTACTTCCTGTTATTCATGAAGAATTAAATGTTAAAGAAATAATATTTAAAGATGATATGACTGAATATCTTGAATATATAGTTAAACCTAATTTTAAAGTATTAGGTAAAACATTAGGACCTAAAGTAAAAGAATTACAAGAAATACTTTCTAAATTAACAAGTAAAGAAATTTCTTTAATAAATGAAGAAGGTCTTACTGTTAAGTTAGCAGGTGAAGATTTTGTAATTACTAGTGATATGGTAATTATTACTTTAAAACAAAAAGAAGGATATACTTCTAGTAGTAATAATCGTACTTGTATTGTACTTGATACAGAACTTACTAGGGAATTAATTTTAGAAGGATTAGCTCGTGAATTTGTACGTAATGTACAAAGTCTTAGAAAAGAGAAAGACTTTGTAATAACTGATCATATTAAAGTATATTATAATGGTACTGATGCTGTTGATGAAATGCTTAATATGTATAAAGATTATGTAATGAGTGAAGTATTAGGTAATGAATTAATTAAAGATGTTAGTTTAAATGATATGGTAGAATTAAATAATGAAAAAGTTTCTATTAAAGTTGAAAGAGTTTAATATTAGACTCTTTTTCTTGTATGATTTCTATAATTATAGTAAAATTATAGTTAAAGATTAGGTGATATTATTGAAAAATGAAGAGTTTATAGAATTACGTAATAAATTTATTTTAGGTGTTGTTATTGCTTTAATTATTACGATTCCTTTTTTATGTTTATTTATTAGTAGATATTCTGGAACTAAATCAAATGTATATAAATCTTTTAAAAATAAAGAAACATTTATTATTTATGTTAGTAGTTCTTCTTGTGATAATTGTAGGCTTGTGGAAAGCAAGTTAGAGGAGTTAGATGTTTCTTATTTAGAATATAATTTAGATAAAGCTAAGGATAAGGATTTAGTTATTGATAAGATTGGTATTAAAGAGGAAAAAATAAAAGTACCAGCTCTTATATATGTTAAAGATGGTGTTCCTTTAGTTAATTCGGTTGATATATCAGAAGAAGATGATGTTTTGGATTTTATTAAATATAGTAAATTAGTTTAGGGTGATTTTATGAGTAAAGGTGTAGCGTTAGTTACTGGTAGTAATAGAGGTATTGGTAAAAGTATAGTTTTAGAGTTTGCTAAAGCAGGGATTGATGTTGTTATTAATTATTGTCATCATGAAGATGAAGCTTTAGAACTTTTAAAGTATATTAAAGATAATTATGATGTTGATGCTATGGCTTTAAAATGTGATGTTTCTAAAGAAGATGAAGTAGAATTTATGGTTAATAGTGTTGTTGATCATTTTGGGACTATTGATTTTTTAGTTAATAATGCTAGTGTTGCTAGAGATAATTTACTTCTTGATAAGTCTTTAAAAGAATTTAAACGGGTATTAGATGTTAATTTAATAGGGACTTATTTATGTAGTAAATATGTGGGAAGAGTTATGTTAAATAATAAGAAAGGGAAAATTATTAATATTTCTTCTACTAATGCTATTGATACTTATTATCCAGAAAGTTGTGATTATGATGCTTCTAAAGCTGGTGTTATTTCTTTAACACATAATTTAGCTAGAGAGTTTGCTCCTTTTATTTATGTTAATTGTGTATGCCCTGGTTGGGTTAAGACAGATATGAATAAGGACTTATCACTTGAACAAGTACAAGAGGAAAAAAAGAAAATATTATTAGGAAGATTTGCAGAGCCAGAAGAAATTAGTAAAGTTGTTTTGTTTTTAGCTAGTTCTAAAGCTAATTATATTAATGATTCTATTATTAGAGTAGATGGGGGTAAATATAATAATTAGGAGGGTTATTTATGTATAGTAATTTAGGTATTTTAGAAGAAGTTGTTGATTTAGTAAATAAGTGTGAAATTGATTGTTATGAAGAGTTTGTAAAGATAGATGAAGCTTGTGCTTTTAATAGTTTGAAAGTTTTATCTAGTTTTCATAGAAATAGAGTAAGTGAGGTACATTTTACAGGTACTACTGGATATGGGTATAATGATTTAGGTAGAGATGTTATAGAAGATGTTTTTAAAGATGTTTTAGGAGTAGAGGATGCTTTAGTTAGAAGTCAGTTTATATCTGGTAGTCATGCTTTAACAGTTTGTTTCTTTGGGTTATTAAGACCTGGAGATTTATTATTAAGTATTTCCGGTAGACCATATGATACTTTAGAAGAAGTTATTGGTATTAGAGATAATCCTAGTTCGTTAAAGAGTTTTGGTGTTAAATATGAAGAAATAGATTTAATTGATGATGACTTTGATTATGATAAGATTAAGGATTTTATTAGTAATAATAAAGTTAAAGTAGTAGAGATTCAAAGAAGTAAGGGATATTCTACAAGAAAAAGTTTATCTTTAGAGAAACTTGGCAAGGTTATTAAATTAATTAAGAATATTGATAAAGATGTAATTATTATGGTTGATAATTGCTATTGTGAATTTGTTAGTGAGACAGAACCTGTAAGTGTTGGTGCTGATGTTATTGTTGGTTCTTTAATTAAGAATTTAGGAGGTGGAATAGCTCCTAATGGTGCTTATATTGCAGGAAGAAGAGATTTAGTTAATCTTTGTGCGGAGAGATTGACTGTACCTGGTTCTGGTAAAGAAGTTGGTCCAAGTCTAGGAATTAATAAACAAATTTTACAAGGGTTGTTTATGGCTCCTAGTACTGTTGCATCTTCATTAAAGACTGCTGTTTTAACAAGTAGAGTTATGGAAGAGTTAGGTTATGATGTTGAACCTAAATATAATGAAGAAAGAGTGGATATTGTTCAAAATATTAAGTTTAATGATCCAGAGAAGTTAATAGAATTTACTAGAGGTATACAAGAAGCATCAGCAATTGATTCTATGTCTTTGGTTGAACCTAGTGATATGCCTGGATATGATAGTCAAGTTATTATGGCATCTGGTTCATTTACACAAGGATCATCAATAGAACTTTCTTGTGATGGACCTTTACGTGAACCTTATATTGCTTATATGCAAGGAGGACTTACTTATCAATATGGTAAGTTAGGTTTAATGAAGGCGGTAACAAGAATTTGGAAGAAGTAAATGAATGTAATTATTTTTCATTTGATTGAATTTTATGTAAATAACTGATATACTTTAGGTATAAAAATAATTGCTGTTGTTAAGTTAAGTTTGGTGGTAAAATGTTGATAAAGAAAGTAAAAAAGTTTAATTTTAAGATAGATATACAGGGTATTTGTCGACATTTTTTAGATAAAAATAAGTATTTATTAGGCTCTACTTTTTTAGTAGGGCTTTTAATAATTTTTATTTCATCTTCTTTTGCAGTATCGGTACCGGTTTCGTCAATTGAAATAAAATCAGAAAGTTTAAACTATGATAAGAAGGAACAAGGTTCCTGGAGAGTTGTTAAGTCTGCTGTTTGGACTGGCGAAAATAAAGCAAGAATTAGTTTTGATGTTAATACAGTAGAGAAGAATATTAATAAAGATAGAGATATTATTCTTATGATTGATAATTCTAGTTCTATGAGTAATAATAATTTTACTGATGTTAAAAATGGTATTTCTAGGGTTCTTAATGAATTAAAAAAAGATTCTAATACTAATAGGGTAGCTTTAATTACTTTTAATACTGTTTCTAGTGTTTTATCTGATTTTACAGATGATTTAGATTCTATTGATTCATTGGTTGATGATATTGTTTCAATTGGTATGACAAATTATTATCGAGCTTTTTTGAAACTAGAAAGTTTACTGGAAAATTATAATTATGATAATGATAAAAGTATATTTGTGATATTTATAACAGATAGTTATTCTAATCTTGAAACGCCAAATGAAATAGCAGAATATAATTATTTGAAAGAAGAGTATCCTTACTTGGATATAAAGGCTATACAATATAATACAGTTTTGGAGGATATAGAAAGTATTAGTGATAAAAATTATATAGCTGATAGAAATAATATAAAAGAAGTATTACATAGGACTATGTTTGATGTTGCTTCTTATGATAATTTTGTAATAGAGGATAATGTTAGCAGTTACTTTAGTATTGATTCAGTTAGTTCTTCTTTAGGTGATGTTGATATAAATAATAATAAGATTACTTGGAGTATGAATG
Organism: uncultured Mycoplasma sp.; assembly: GCA_964538205.1. Lineage (GTDB taxonomy): Bacteria > Bacillota_I > Bacilli_A > RF39 > UBA660 > CAG-877. The sequence continues at coordinate 29,844 of CAZIFN010000006.1, read as the reverse complement.
ATAATATATTTGATTCTGGTACTAAGGTTAAGTTAAATATTGATATTAATTTAAAGGATGAATATAAGAATATAGAAGGATTATATGAAACTAATAGTAGTGAAGTTATAACTTCTAGTATTAATGGAATAGATGAAGATATTACATCTTCTAATAGTCCTATTTTAACTAATAGTTATACAGTTATATATGATGATAATGCACCTTCTACTTGTTTGGTTACTAATGTACCTAATTCAAGTAGAGAAATTATATATAGTACAGTAAGTATTTCAAATAGTATACCGGTATGTTTTGGTTATCAATTTAAAGGATGGGAAATAGTAAACGAGAATGTGGAAAGAATTAATGATAATCATTTTATTATGCCTGAGGAAAATGTAGTATTAAAAGCTACTTGGTCAAAAATTAATTTATATAAATCTTTTGATGGAGAGATTAGTGAAGCAGCGACATTATATAATGTATTTAAATATATTGCTACATATTCTGATTATGCTATGGAGTATACTGGTAATCATCAGGATTCTATATTAGGTGCTGGTAGTAAGAAAATATATTATTTTCATGCAGATACTGAGGATAGTGCTAGTGATATTTTAGAAAATGGTAATAATGTTTTGTTTGCAGGTTTTTGTTGGCAGATGATTAGAACAACAGATACTGGTGGCGTTAAGATGATATATAATGGAGTTCCTGATAGTGATAATCAGTGTGGTACAGATAGAGAGGAAAGTGTAGGGTATAGTGATGCAAGTATTCAGACTTTAAGCAAAGATTATTATTATGGAACAAGTTATGAGTATGATTCTAGCAGTAAGAAATTCAGTTTATCTGGTATTATAACTAATGGTACTTGGAGTGATTCTACTTATCAAGATTTATTAGGTAAATATACATGTCTTAGTAGTAGTTCATCTGATACTTGTTCAACACTTTATTATGTAGAAAGATATTATACTGATCAAAAAGCTAATACTTTAGTAATTGATGATGATTCTCATTATTCACAGATTGGTACACAATATTATGATGATAATATATATCATTTTGGATATATGTATAATACTTTGTATGATACAGATAGTTTTGGCCATATTTCTTCTGTATATTCTACTGTTTCACTTAGTACATCATATTATTATGCTAATTCTGTTATTTATAGTTCAATTACAGGAAAGTATACTTTAGTTAATCCTACTAAAGTATCATCTTTAGCTGATGCCAAGGGTAAATATACGTTTAAAAGTGCTATTAAAAGTTATAATACTAGTAGTGTTGATTATATAGCGGCTGTTGATGTTGCGAATAGTAAGGGTTATTATATAAAACTTTCTGATGGTAATTATCTTACTTATTATAATGATACATATACCTATGGAGATAGCTATACGGATAATGGGGACGGTACATATACAATAGTAAATCCTACGACAATAAATACGACTGATTATTATGATAATTATTTAGAATTAGCTGATAAATATGTATGTTTAAATGCTACTGATAATATGTGTAGTGATGTATGGTATTTTCCAAGTACATCAAAAAGTTCTTATTATGTTACAAAGATAAGTAATAAATATTTGTATAGTAATAGTTTTACATATGATAATGGAAAATATAAACTTGATGAAGAAACGTCGGTGTTACTTTGGGATTATGGAAGCGAAGAAACAAATAATAAAATGAAAAATGCTCATTATACATGTTTAAATACTACGGGTGAGTGTGAGTATTTGAGTTATGTTTATTTGGTTAGTTCTGGAATTATATATTATATAACTTTAGATGATGGAAAAAGTGTTAATGATGCCTTAAATGAAATGTTTTATTCAGATTCAGTTAATACAACTAATTCTACAATTAAAAATGCAGTTGATGCTTGGTATGAAAGATATATGACTGATTATACTGATTATTTAGAAGATGTTATTTTCTGTAATGATAGAAGTATAATGGATTATGGAGGATGGAATCCTTCGGGTGGTAATGTTTCAAACTCTTTGATATTTAATGGATATAGTCTTAATGAATTTACAGATTTAAGCTGTACACACGAAACAGATAAATTTAGTGTTAATAATAATAAAGCAAAACTTAAGTATCCGGTAGGAATAGCTACTAGTGCCGAGATGAACTTACTTGGAAGTTATATACGGACTACAGGATATGATTATTGGCTTATGACACCGTCACTTTACTGGATGCCAATACTGCAATGCTTGGTAAAAGTTAGCTCTTCTGGTGAGCTCAGTATTGAAGCCACACTTTTAACAAGTAATGGTATACGTCCTGTTATTTCATTAAAACCTGGTACTGAGTATGTGTCTGGTGATGGATCTACTAGTAATCCTTATATTGTTTATATTGATAATTAAAAGAATATTTTTTCATATTCTTTTTTTTTATTCATATATTTTATTAGAGCGAGGAGGAATTCGTGTTATGAGCAAACAGAATTTATGGTTTTTGACGTTATTTAGTTTAATACTTGTACTTAGTGTATATTATATTACAATGCCTAATGATTTACTTGTTTCTAGTAAGAAAAGTAATGATACTACTTCTTCAGAGGTTGTTGATGAGAAAATTGAGGAGACTTCATCTCTTGTTGCGATGCGAGTTAGTTTGGAAGAGGAAAGACAAAATGAAATGGATGTTTTACAGGAGTTGTTAACTAATGAAGCTAGTAGTACGGAAGAAAAAAATAATGCTTATGAGAAATTAAAATATTTAAATGAATTACAAGGTAAGGAAGAAGAAATAGAAAAGAAAATTAAAAAGACTTATGACAATAATTGTTTTGTTAAGATAGATAATAGTAATGTTAATGTTGTCTGTATTGCTGATAAGCATGATAGTACTTTGGCTAATAATATTATGAGACTTGTACAAGAATTTTATAAAACTAAAGTGTTTACTACTGTTAAATTTCAAAAGAGTTAATTAGGTAAATACATACAACTTATTGGTTTGTTTTCATACAATATTTTAGGTGAAGTGAAAATGACCAATACAATATTAACAGCTAGAGAAAAGTCTGTCTTTGAGCTTTTAATAGTGAATAAGAGTACTAAGGAAATTGCTAGTGAATTAGGAATTAGTGAAAAAACAGTTAGGAATCATATTTCTAATGTGATGCAAAAACTTGGAGTTAATGGTAGAGCTGGTGCTGTTGTAGAATTATTAAAACTTAAAGAATTATCATTATAATCGTGCTAAAATAGCACGTTTTTTCATATTATTAATTAGGTGATTTTATGCTTAGAACTAAGGCTTTAAGAAAAATATTTATAACTACATTATCTTTATTTATTTTACTTACAGTTTTTACTATTAGTAATTATGAGACTGAGAATGTATTAAAAACTAATTTAGAAATAGAAGATATAGCTGGTTTTGAGACTAATAATATTTATTTATTAAATGATAAAGGATTGTTAGTAAGAACTAAAGTATTATTAGATGGTAGTAGTATAGAAGAAAAAATTAATAGTTTACTTATTAATTTAACAGAAGGTAGTTCTAATAGTTTTCCAGAAGGACTTAGAAAACTTATTCCTAAGGGTACAGTTATTAATAACGTTATGGTTGGTAATAATCTAGTTACTATTGACTTTTCTAAAGAAATATTAGATGTTGATATAGAGAAAGAAAAGCCTATGGTAGTAGCAATAGTTTATAGTATAATAGATCTTGGTAATTATAATGGTGTTAGTATACTTGTTGATGGTGAAGTATTAGATAAGTATCCTAATTCTTTAGAAGAAATTCCTTCAATTATTAATAAGAATATTGGTATTAATAAGAGTTTTGATATTACATCTTATAATAATATTAATAAGGTTGTTGTTTATTATTTAGAAAATATTGATAATAATTTATATTATGTTCCTGTTACAAAGTATGTAAATGATGATCGAGATAAGATTAAGATTATTGTTGAGGAATTAGCTTCTAGTTATATATATGAGAGTAATTTGATGAGTTTTTTAAATAGTAATGTTCTTCTTTTGGATTATAGGGAAGAAGATGATATTATGTATCTTAATTTTAATGATTATTTGTTTGATGGTAATGATAAAGTTTTAGAGGAAGTTATTTATAGTTTGGCTTATTCTGTTTTTGATAATTATAATGTTTCTATGGTTAGTTTTATGGTTAATGGACAAAGAATTAATTATGTTGATAGAAATAATAATGTTATTGAATAAACTTTTGTAAATTTTTTTGTGTGTTTGTAGATTTTATTATTAATTTATAGTATAGTTAGTGTAAATAGGATGTGATACTATGAGTTATAATGATGGACTTGTACATAATGATTTTTATGATCAAGATGTTGATAGAGGAAAAATAGCTAAGGAATTTTCTGAGGGAGATCCGTTATTAGAAAGTACTTTGTTAGAGTTATGGGATAATAATATTAAAACAAGTTCTTGTTGTAAGGGTCATGGAGAAGGTAGCCCGGCTTATATTTCTTTTATTATGAATGATGATAGTAAAAAGTTAATACAAGCAACATGTGAATATTTATATTTACAAGATGGTAAATTTGAAATAAATTTTATTTCTGATAGTAGTAAAGATTATAATGAGTTTAACGTTTCTATGGGCAGTGAACAGGATAAGGAGAGTTATTTAACATTTTTACAGCAAGCGATAAACTATGATGGTAGTATTAAAGGTGTTGGTGAAAATATTCCAATATATGCAGATAATTTATTAAGGTTTGCTAGAAGTAAAGAATTAGACCTTAGGTATGTTGTTAATAAAAATGGAATGGCGTTTGGTTATACTCTTCCTAGAGGACTAATAATTTTTACTGATGATATGCCAAATTTAAGTGATATGAATAGTTCAATAAGGAAAACAGGACAGTTGCAACTGAGACCTATTTCTTGCGATGAAAATTCTTTAGAAGAATTTATTAACTTGATATATCCTGATACATTTACGGTACAAGATGATTTTGATAAATAATCTTTTAGAAACTATGTGAGATAAAAATTTATAAAAAGCTCTTGCAAGACAAGCACTTTTATTGTATAATTCTATTTGTCAGTTGTTTTATGTCTGCGTAGCTCAGCTGGATAGAGCAATCGCCTTCTAAGCGATCGGTCAGGCGTTCGAGTCGCCTCGCGGACACCATTAAGAAATTAACCCTTGAAAATCAAGGGTTTTCTTTTATTTTAATATTTTTACATCTTGTTTACATCTTATTTAATTTTTTTTGGTAAAGTTCTTGTTTACAATAGAAAAGTATGTTATTATTAAGTTGTAGGAAGAACATTTTAACTAAAATATTTGTTTTCTCATGTTAAAATAGTTTCTTTTAGAATCACGCGACCGATTCTTCCTACTACTAAGAAACAAGAAATTGTTTCTTTTTTTTGTGGGATTTTTAGTTTTATTCATAATAATAAAAGTAGGAGGTGGGAGAAAGAGGTGTTATGAAGGTAGTATTACAAGATGGTATTAAAGATTGTGGTATTTGTTGTTTACTTTCAGTTATTAAGTATTATGGAGGTGATGTACCTAAAGAATATTTGAGAGAATTAACAAGTACTAATAAATCTGGAGTATCAGCTTATAATTTGATTACGGGTGCTAAAAAAATAGGCTTTGATGCAACTGGTGTTAGAGGGGACTTGTCAAATATAGAGAAAAATAACTTACCTTGTCTTGCTCATGTTATTGTTAATAAAAGCTATAAGCACTTTGTTGTTATATATGATATTAATTTTAGTAAAGATAGAGTTTTAATTATGGATCCTGCTAAAGGAAAAGTAGTTTTAAGTATTAATGAATTTAAATTAATGTCTAGTATGAATTATATATTTTTGAAACCAGTAAAAACTTTACCTGTTTTTAATAAGAAGAAAGTTATTGATAAGATATTATTTAATTTCTTTAAAAAGAATAAATTATTTATTACTTTGATTGTTGTTCTTACTATTATTTATTTTTTCTTTCAGATACTTACTACTTTTCATTTTAAGTATTTACTTGAATTTTCAATTAATTATCAATTAAGTTATTTAATTACTTTTTTAAGTATTTATATTATGATTTTATATATTTTTAAAGAATTTAGTAATTTTTTAAGAAATCTTTTATTAACTAAGGTTTTAAGTATACTGGATTTAGAAATTACTTTCGTAACGTTTAAACATATTCTCTTACTTCCATATTTATATTTTAAAAGTAGAACAACTGGAGAAATTATTTCAAGAATTAGGGACTTAAATATTATAAAAAGGGTACTAGGAAAATTTTGTTGTATGATTTTTTCTGATTTTATTGTGTTTTTTGTGTTTTCATTTATAATGTTTAGACTTAATAGGAATATATATTTAGTAGTTATTATTGTGTGTTTTTTTCTTTTTTTGTTACAAATATTTTTTAATCATTTTAGAGTTAAAAATATTATTAATGTTAATATGAGTAATGATAAAGTTAATTCATATTTGATTGAGTCTATTACTAATATTGAAACTATTAAGGGTAGTCATTTAGAGAAAAAATTTTTTGATATTTTTAGATTAAAGTATCAAAGCTTTTTGGAGAAGAGTTATAGTTTTAGTGTTTGTGAGGAATTATTTTTGTTTTTTAAAAACTTTAGTAATGATTTATTACTGGTTATTATTCTTGGAATAGGATGTTTTTGTGTTGTTAGAGGGAAGATGTCTCTTGGTGAATTATTAGTTTATCAGAATCTTTTTAATTATTTTATTTTTAGTTTTAGTAATTTATTAGATCTTTATAATGAATATCATGAATTTAAGATTGCTCTTAGGAGAGTTGAGGATTTATTTACTATTGAGAATGAAAAATTTAATGGAAAATATTATTATTTGATGTGTCGTTTGGATGGTGATATTTCTATTAAAAATCTTAATTATAGTATTGCAGGGAAGACTTTATTTAATGATTTAAATCTTAGTGTTTTTTGTAAGGATAAAGTTTTAATTTCTGGTGAATCGGGGACTGGCAAGAGTACACTGGTTAAATTATTATTAAGATATGTAGAAGTACCTTATGGTTTTATTTCTATTAAGAATGTTGATATTAATCATTATCATTTGGAAAGCTTAAGAAATAATATTACTTATGTTAGTAGTAATGATACTTTATTTACAGATACTATTTATAATAATATTGTTTTGAATAATAATGTTAGTGAAGAAGAGCTTGAAAAAATTATAGAAATTACTAGAGTTTTTGAGATTATTAAGAATGATAATCTTGGTTATCAGAGATTAGTTGAGGAGGATGGTTTTAACTTTAGTTCTGGTGAAAGACAGAGAATAATTTTAGCAAGGGCTTTAACTAGGAAAAGTGATATTTATATTTTTGATGAGGCTTTTAGTCAAATAGATATTGAAAAAACTAGGGATATTTTAAAAGATGTTTTAAACTATTTAGAAGATAAGACGGTTATAGTTATTAGTCATAGAAATAATTTTTATATGTTGTTTAATCGAGTCTTAAAATTGGAGTCTGGTAAGATAAATGAAGTTAGTAAATTATGAGAAAAAGAATGTATTGATATTTTTAATTATTTTGATGTTTATTTTTTTATCTTTACTTATTTTTTATACTTTTAGTATTAAAATTAATAGTTATGTTTTAATAACTGGTCGTGTTAGAAAGAATAATTTAGTAGAACTTTTAGTTAATGATGATGAATTAAATATTTTATATAAAAATAGGTTTGTTTATGTTTCTGATTTGAAAAAGAAATTTTTTATTAGTGATGTTTCCAAAAATATATTAGTTGAAAAGGATATTAAATATAGTTTGGTTTTAATTGAAGTTGATCTTTCTTTAAAAGATGGTGATATTGTTGAAGTTTCTTTTAAAGATAAAAGAATAAGATTGTGGGAGATATTTAAAGTTATTTGGAAAGGAGAAGATAATGGAAAAAGTTAATAATATGGAATTAAAAAAGGTAACTGGTGGAATATCTGCTTTAGGAATTGTGGGTATTGCTGCTTTAGTTATTTTTATATCAGGTGTACTTGATGGTTTTACTAATCCAGGGAGGTGTAATGAATGAGAAAAGAAGATGATAATAATTTAAAGGAATTATATGCTGGAAGTAGTGTTTCTGGTACTGTAATTAGTGCTTTAGGTAAAATAGTTGGGTTATTATATGATGCTGGTAGAGGATTTGGTTCTTCAATAAGAAGAGTTGGCGAAGGTAATTTATGTCCTTTAAAATAATATTTAATAAGTATCAGAAAATTATTTTTTGTTTAATTATTGTTTTTAGTTTACCTTTTATATATGAATTTATTAAAATTTTATATGAATTTGGTCTTTTTACGGGTTCTAAATTGCGATATTTGTTGAATTTTGGGACATTTTGCTAAAAAAAATTAAAAATCTGTTGAAAAATAAAGGAAGTTTTGCTATAATTCTTTTTAGTTAAAAGCGAAGGGAGGGATAATGATGGCAACTAAAGTAACTGTTAGAGGTAATTTGGACCAGGCTCTAAGAAAGTTCAAACAAAAAGTGGCAAGAGATGGTGTCCCTTCAGAATGTAGAAAAAGAGAAGCTTATGATAAACCAGGAGTAAGAAGAAGAGCTGCTAAAAAAGAAGGAATTAAAAATTCACAAAAGAGAAATCGTGCTAATAATAGGGATTATTAATCTCTATTATTTTTTTTTCTATTATGTTATAATTTGAATGGAGAGTGATTATTATGGTAGAAAAATTAAAAGCCGATATGATTGAAGCTATGAAAAATAAGGAAAAGGATAGATTAACAGTTATTAGAATGGTTAAAGCAGCTATGGATTTAGAGCATATTGATAGAAAAAGAGAACTTAATGATGAATTATTAATAGATGTTGTTAATAAGCAAATTAAGATGAGAAAAGATTCTATTACAGAGTTTGAAAAAGGTATGCGTACTGATTTAATTTTAAAGGCACAAGAAGAAATTGATATTCTTATGAAATATTTACCAGAGCAATTAGGTGAAGAGGAAATTGATAAAATAATTGATGAAATATTTTTAGAAGTTAAGCCTGATGGACAAAAAGATATGGGTAAAGTTATGAGAGAAGCTACAGCTAAATTAAAGGGAAAAGCTGATATGAAATTAGTTAGTGATAAAATTAAAAGTAGATTATCATAGAAATGCTAGATGCATTTCTTTTATATTGTTTAATTAAAATTCATATACTTTTATAGGTGATAAATATGTTTGACAAAGTTAGAGAATATATAAAAGATGATGAATTTAGATTAACACTTTTTAAGGATAGGATACATATAATTAATTATTTAGAAATCTTAGCACTTAATAGTAAATATATTTCTGTTGATACTGGTAATAATTTAATTACTATTAAGGGAAATGACTTAGTTCTTAATAAATTATTGGATAATGAAATATTAGTTACGGGTAGGATAGTTAGTGTAGAGGAAATATATGACTAATAAATATAAATTAGTGATTAAAGGAAAAAATCCCAATTATTTTATTAAGAAGCTTATTAGAGAAAAGGTAAATATTTATGATTTAGAACAAAAACGAAACAAAGTATATGTTGTTGTTGATGATACTGGTTTTTCAATAATTAAAAAGATGAAAACTAGTTATAATATTCAAGTTGTTAATAGATTTGGTTTTGTTAAAATTATATATTTTATTAGAAAATATTTTGTATTTTTAATTTTCTTAGTTTTTGGAATATTAGTTAATATATTTTTAAGTAATATTATTTTTGATGTTGAAGTAATACATAGTAATCCTTATATTAGAGAATTAGTTTTTAATGATTTAGCAAAGTATGGAATTAAGAAGTTTAATTTTAAAGTTAGTTATTCTGAAAAAGAAAAAATAGTTGATAAGATTTTATCAGATGAGAAGAATGATATAGAATGGTTAGAAATAGATAATATTGGTACTAAATATATTGTGAATGTAGAGCAACGGAAGAAGAATATAGATAGCAATACTTGTGTTAGGAGAAATCTTGTAGCTAAAAAGGATGCTATGATACTTGAAATTGAGGCTATGGAGGGAGAAGTTTTAAAGAAAAAATTAGATTATGTTAAAAAAGGAGATATTATAGTTTCTGGAGTTATTTATAATAAAGATAAAATTGTATCTCAAAAGTGTGCTACTGGTAAAGTATATGGAGAAGTATGGTATTTAGTTACTTTAGATATACCAGTTAATTATAGGGAAGAAAGTGTTACTGGGAAAGTAAAAAGAAGATTAGAATTTAATTTTTTAAATAAGGAAGTATTATTATTTTCTGATTTTAAAACTTATAAGAAAGAGTCTATTTCAATTCTTTCAAATAATCTGTTACCTATTTCTTTGGATTTTACTAGTTATTTTGAAACTAAAGTAAAGAGTAAGACTTATACTTTGGATAATGTTTCTTCTTTTGCTATTTCTTTAGCAACTAATAAACTTTATAATAAGTTAGGTAATGATAGTGAGATTGTAAGTAAAAAAGTTTTGAAAAAGTATAAGAAAAATAGTAAAATAATAGTAGAAGTGTTTTTTAAAGTAAAAGAAGATATTACAGAGTATTTAGAATATGATGAAATTAATCAAGGAGAGTGATATTAGTGTTAGGACCTATTACTACTACATTACAAGGTGTTATTGATATTACTTGGCCTATGGTTTTAATAGCGTGTGTTGTTATTGTTTCTTTACGTATTAGTTATTTAATAAAAAGTAAGGAAAAAATTATTATATATAAAGAGTTATTAAGTTTGTCTTTTTTAATTTATATTATGTGTTTATTCCAAGTTGTTACTTTTCAAGATGATGTTTCTTGGTCTAGTAATAATTTTGTTCCTTTTAGAGAAATATTGCGTTATAATATGGGCAGTCATTTATTTTTTAAGAATGTATTAGGCAATATGATTATGTTTTTGCCGTATGGTTTTTTTGCTAGTTACTATTTAAAAAGTAAAAAGATTTTGTTGCCGGTGTGTTTAACTTTTATTACGTCTTTATCTATAGAGACTGTTCAATTAGTTATAGGACGGGTATTTGATGTTGATGATATTTTATTGAATATTCTTGGTGGTACTTTAGGATTTTATATTTATCATATCTTTGATTTTATTGGTTCTAAATTGCCTAATGTATTAAAAAATGAATGGTTCTTAAATATAGTTTCTATTGCTATATTATTTGGTTTAGTATTTATTTTGTTGTAGGAGGAAAGATGAGTAGTATTTGTATTTTTAATCAGACTGATAGAAAGATTAAAGAGTTAGAGACAGTTGATGAGGTATTAAATAAGGCTATAGAAAAAGAAGGCCTTCTTGATGTTTATTTTAATTTAATTATAGTTGATAATGATTATATTCATGAATTAAATAAGAATTATCGTAATATTGATAGGGAAACTGATGTAATTACTTTTGCTTTAGAAGATGATGATAGTGTAGTTATTCCTACTGATGAAAGGGTCTTGGGAGATATTTATATTTCTATTGATAAGGCTAATTCTCAGGCTTTGGAATATGGGCATTCTTTACTTAGAGAGTTGTCTTTTTTAGCAGTACATGGTTTTTATCATTTGCTTGGTTATGATCATATGACTTTGGATGATGAAAAGATTATGTTTACTAAGCAAGAGGAGGTATTAGATGAGTGCGGAATCAAAAGATGAAAAGCTTAAGAATTTAAAACTTGATAAGAAGAGATTAAGTAATAGTTTTAAGTATGCTTTTTCAGGAATTGTACAAGCTTATATAGGAGAGCAAAATTTAAAAATTCATACAGTTATAGCAATTTTAGTTATAATTTTTGGTTTTATATTAAAAATTACTTATGTAGAATGGTTAATTTGTTTAATACTAATTGGATTAGTATTAATGGCGGAGTTTTTTAATACTTCTATTGAATATTTAGTTGATTTGGTTTCGCCAGATATTCATCCTTTAGCAAAGGCAACTAAAGATACTGCTAGTGCTGGAGTGCTTATGATGGCTATTATTTCTGCTATCATTGGTTTAATTATATTTGTACCAAAGTTTATAAATGTATTAGGAGGTTTATTATGAAAGATAAATTATTGGAATTATTAAATAATAGTTATTCACCATATTCTAATTATGCTGTTAGTGCTGTATTAGTTACTAAGACAGATGAATGTTTTTATGGTGTTAATGTAGAAAATGCTAGTTATGGAGCAGCAATTTGTGCTGAAAGAAGTGCTATTGTTTCTGCTATATCTCATGGATATAAGAAAGGGGACTTTAAAGAACTTAATATAATGGTATCTTCTGGTAAAATAGGTATGCCTTGTTTTATATGTCGCCAGGTTATTTCAGAATTGTTTGATAAAGATGCAATTGTTAGATGCTTTGCTACTTCTGGTGAGTATAAGGAGTATAAAGTAGAAGAAATTTGCCCTTATCCTTTTGGAAGTGATGATTTAAAATGAAATGTGGATTTGTTAGTTTAGTAGGTAGACCTAATGTTGGAAAGAGTACTTTACTTAATAGTATTCTTGGGATGAAATTAGCTATTACTTCTTCGGTTTCTGGAACTACAAGAAATATTATTCAAGGAATTTATAATGATTGTGATTCGCAAATTATTTTTGTGGATACTCCTGGTATACATAAACCTAGTGATAAACTTGGAACTTTAATGAATAGTAAAGCTTATAATTGTACTGATGGTGTAGATGTTATTTTGTTTTTAGTAGATATTTATAAAGGCTTTGGTAAAGGTGATAAGTTTATTTTAGATAAAATTAAAGATAAAGATATTCCTATTTTCTTATTACTTAATAAAGTTGATATGATTAAGGATAAGAAAATATTATTAGAAAGAATTAATGAATTAAAAGAACTTTATGATTTTAAGGAGATTATTCCTTTATCTGCATTAAAAAATGATAATATAGATTTATTAATAGGGTGTATAAAGAAATATTTAGAAGATACTGATGCTATTTATTCTCAAGAAGAGATTACTAATGTTACTACAAGATTTGTTGTTAGTGAATTTGTAAGAGAAAAGATTTTAGAACTTACAAGGGATGAAATACCATATACAGTTACTTGTTATGTTGAGGGTTTTGAGGAAGATAAAAAGTCAGTTCATATTCAAGTTTTGATTGTTGTAGATAGAGACAATGTTAAGAAGATTATCATTGGTAAGAATGGTAAGATGTTAAAAGAGATTGGTACTAGAGCTCGTATTGATATAGAGAAGTTTCTTGGTAAAAAAGTTTTTTTAGAAACTTATGTAAAAACATTAAAAAATTGGCGTGATCAAGAGAAGTACTTTTTAGAATTAGGTTTAAAAGAAGAAGATATGTAATTTTTTTGTATAAGATTTTTATGAAATCATCAATATATTAATAGAGGTGATTTTATGAGTCGAATACTTTGGGATTTATTTAAGAAAACTGGAGATATTAAGTATTATAATTTGTTGCAACAAATAGAGAAGAAGTGATTTAATTGGCGATAGATAGTTTTTTAGGAATAGTTTTGAGTGAAACTAATTATGGTGAGTCAAGTAAAATATTAAATGTTTTAACAGATAAATATGGTCTTATTGGCATTATGTCTAAAGGATCTAGAAATATGAAAAGTAAATTAAGAAGTGTTAGTAGAAAATTAATATATGGTACTTTTCATGTTTATTATAAAGAAAATGGTCTTTCTACTTTAATTAGTGTTGATGTTATTAACTCTTATTCTGTGATACTTTCTGATTTAACAAGAATTAGTTATGCATCTTATATTATTGATTTAGTTAATCAAGTATTTAAACAGAATAATGATAAAAATATTTTTAATTTACTTAGGGATTCTTTAGAAAAGTTAGAAGAAGAAATTGATCCTTTAGTTATTACTAATATTTTGGAGTTAAAACTTTTAGATTTTTTAGGTGTTAAACCTTGTATTGATTTTTGTGGTAGATGTGGTAATGATAAGGCTATAGTAACTCTTAGTGCTGATTCTTTTGGATATGTATGTAGAGAATGTTATAGTAATGAAGGATTAGTTAGTGATAAAACAATAAAGATGATTAGAATGTATTATTATGTTGATATAAAAAATATAACTAAGGCTAGTGTTTCTTCACAAGTTACTAAAGAAATTAATCAGTTCTTAGATGATTATTATCAAAAATATACGGGTTTATATTTAAAAAGTAAGGATTTTGTAAAGAAAATTAATCAAGTTGTAGGGTGAAGTTATGAAAATATTTTATTTTGTACATGGTACTACTTATGATAATGCACTGGGTAAATGTTCTGGATGGAAGCAGGTTGAGTTAAATGAATTAGGAAAAGAGCAGGCTTATAATCTGGGTAAAGTAAGAAGTGATATTAATTTTGATGTTATTTTTACATCTGATTTAATACGAGCTATTGATAGTGCGAATATAGCTTTTCCTAATGTTAAAAAAGTAGTTGATAAAAGATTAAGAGAATGTAATTATGGGGACTTAGATGGAGAAGATAAGAAGTTAGTTGTTTATGAGAAACATATTGATAAGAAGTTTCCTAATGGAGAATCTTTAGAAGATGTAAGAGTTAGGGTTTTAGAGTTTCTTGATGAAATAAAAGAAAAGTATAGTGATAAAACGATTGGTATTGTTGCTCATAGGGCTCCACAGCTTGCTATAGAGTCTTTAACTAAGAATATTAGTTTAGATGAGGCTTTATCAAATGATTGGCGAAAAACAGGTGCTTGGCAAGCTGGTTGGATATATTTTTATTGACAAGGAGTTAAAAAAGAAGTATTATAGTTTTGATAAGTGCGATGATGAGCTTGGAAAACTCGGAGTAGTATAGTTTTGAGATGATTCTTCTAGAATAAATAAGGTGGAACCGCGGGTGTACTCGTCCTTATAATATTTTAGAAGTTTTTTGTTTTAGATATGGAGATGGTTATATGAAGCTTTTTGGTTCTGAGCATTTAGACAGTAATGATTATAAAGATATTCTAATAAGTAATAATATTGTTGTTTCTGCTAATAGACCATATGAAGCAGTTAGCTTTTGTTCTTCTTTTACAGAGCCTTTAAAAGGAAAGAATGATGAGGATGTAATAGAAGAGATTATTAAATATTATTTAGACTATCATACTATTACTTCTATATCATTAGTTGATTCAGACTCTTTTAAAGTAGATAGTACTTCTCATGTTAGTTTAAGAGTTTTTAGACCAGTTAGTTTAGATATTAGAAAAAGTATTTTTAATAAATATGAACAAGATAGAATGAGATTTCTTAATGATGTAGATTTTAATTCTAATGTTGTTAAAATCTCTTCTAGTTTTAATTGTTCATCATATGATAGTAGTAATGGACAATATAATTTTAATGTATTATCTTCTTGTTCTTCTGGAGTTTATGATGATGAAAAGGTATTTTTAACTACTTTATTTGATAGTATGATGTTTCCAGGAGAAATAGGAGTTAAGAGTGAAAGATATTTATTTCCACATGATAGGAAAAGTAGTGTTTCTTTTTATAATACTTTAGCTTGTAATAATACTAATTCATCTTTCCAAGTTTATGTATCTAATGAATTGATGCCTATTATTGAAGAAGTTGTTTCAAAACATAATAATTTAGAAAAGGAAAAACCAAAACAATTGGTGTTGGAGGGATTTAAGTAATGAAAAATTTAACAATGGAAAAATTAGTTAATTATTGTAAACAATATGGATTTATATTTCAGGGAAGTGAAATATATGGAGGTCTTGCTAATACTTGGGATTATGGTCCTTTAGGTTCTAGACTTAAAAATAATATTAAAGATTCTTGGAGAAAGAGATTTATTCAAGAAAGAGAAAATGCTTATGAAGTTGATTCTGCTATTTTAATGCATCCTAGAGTTTGGGAAGCATCTGGTCATGTTTCTGGATTTTCTGATCCTTTGATTGATTGTAAGCATTGTAAAATGAGACATCGTGCTGATAATTTAATTGATGATTTTGATAGTAATGCACATGCTGATGGTATGAGTCAAGAGGAGATGCTAGAATATATTAAAGAGCATAAAGTACCATGTCCAAAATGTGGTAGTAGTGATTATACTGATATTCGTCAGTTTAATTTAATGTTTGAAACAAAACGTGGTGTTACAGAAGATAGTAAAAATAAAATATATTTACGTCCTGAAAATGCTCAAGGTGAATATGTTAATTTTTTAAATGTTCAAAGGACAATGAGATCTAAATTACCATTTAGTATTGGACAAATAGGTAAAGCATTTAGAAATGAAATAACTCCTGGAAACTTTACTTTTAGAACAATAGAATTTGAACAAATGGAATATCAGACTTTTTGTAAAGAGGGAACTGATTCAGAACTTTATGCTTATTTTAAAGACTATGCTAAAAAGTATTTTATGGATTTAGGTTTAAATGAGGAAAAACTTAGGTTTCATGATCATGAAAAGTTAGCTTTTTATGCTAAAGAGGCTTGTGATATCGAGTATAAATTTAGTTTTGGTTGGGGTGAAATTAATGGTACTCATAATCGTACTAATTATGATTTAAGTAAGCATCAAGAATATTCTGGTGTTTCACAAGAATATTTAGATTCTGAGACAAATAAAAAAGAAATTCCATATATTATTGAATCAACTGTAGGTTGTGATAGAACTGTTTTAGCAATACTAGATAATAGTTATGATGAGGAAGTTTTAGATACAGGTGAAGTTAGAGAAGTTATGAGGTTTAAACCATTTCTTGCACCTTATAAGGTTGCTGTATTACCTCTTGCTAAAAAATATCATAGTGAAAAGGCTGATGAGATTTATAAGATGTTAAGTAAGTATTTTATGTGTAGTTATGATGAGACAGGAAGTATTGGTAAAAGATATAGAAGACAAGATGCTTATGGTACGCCTTTTTGTATAACTATTGATAATGATACATTAGAAAATAGTACTGTTACATTAAGAGATAGAGATACTATGAAACAAATTACTTTAAATCTTGATGAGGTTATTCCATATATAGAGAGTAAAGTTAAGTTTTAATTGTAAAATAAAAAGATTTGTGATAAAATATGTGTAATTTATTGGGAGGAGATGAGTTTATGACATTAAAGATTATTGATATTGGTAAAAAGTTTGGTTCTATGAATGTTGGTTCTATTTCATATAATAATCTAACTGTTAAGGATAAGTTATATTTGATTGAAAAGTATGGAACTGATATTTTAGATTTACGTGATATTGAGTTAACTAAAGCTGTTAAAAGGGAACTTTTTGATAGACATCGTATGGAACTTGGTGATGATTTAGGATTTGATTATAGAAAGATGTTTGTTGCTGATCAGAGTAAGAAAGATGGAAGTTATTTAGAATTAACAAGAGATTTTGTTGAGGCTAATCCTGATGGATGGAATATATCTGTTCCTGAGGATATTTTGATTATTACTGATAAAGTTCCTAATGTGGTTGCTGGTCATCCAATTGCTGATTGTCCTGTTGTTATGGTCTGTGATGCTAAAAAGGGTGTAACAGCAATGGCTCATTGTAGTGCTGAACTTATAGATAAAAAAATGCCAATGATGGTTGTAGATGCTTTACAAGATGCTTATGATAGTAAAGATGATGATCTTATTGCTTATATTAGTTCTTGTGCTGGAGCTGATTGGTCTTATAATACTTATCCTGCCTGGGCTACTGATAGAAAATTATGGGATGGTGCTATTAAGGAAGAAGATGGTGTTTTTAAAATAGATATGCGTCGTGTTTTGACTCGTGAACTTAGTGAAAGAGGTGTATCTATGGCATCATTTAACAGTGTTAATACACGTACAAATCCTAATTATTATTCTAATAGTATGGCTAGTGTTTATGGAGGAAACGATCCTAGTAAAGCGGGTAGAAATTTTGCTGGGGCTTTTTATGAAGAAAAAACAAGACAAAAATAAAAAAAGTGTTGACAAATAAGTAAACTGTGCATATAATTGTACTAGTCGAGAAAAAAGGAAAGAGATTTATATCCACCTGATTTGCAATAAGCATTTGGGTCAAATGCCAGTGATAAGTAAATATTTTATTATTTTGGTTTTTTGAGTGGGTATAAAGTTTTATATCCGCTTTTCTTATTATATTGGAGGTGTTTTTTATCGCAAACAATAAAAATAACATGTTGATTAACGATCAAATTAAGGCAAGGGAAGTATTAGTTATTGGTCCTAATGGTGAACAAGTAGGAATTAAATCTATTCAAGATGCTTTGACTTTAGCTTCATATGCAGCTTTAGATTTGGTACTTATCAGTCCTAATGCTAATCCACCAGTTTGTAAAGTAATGGATTATAATAAATTCCGTTATGAAAAACAAAAAAAGGAAAAGGAAGCATTAAAAAGACAAAAGGCTAATATGTCTGAGTTAAAAGAATATCGTTTATCACCAGTTATTGATGTGGGTGATTTTGAAACTAAACTTAGAAATGCTACTAAGTATTTAGAAAAAGGTGACAGAATTAAGCTTACTATTCGTTTTAAAGGAAGACAACTTGCTCATACTGAGCTTGGTAAGGAAGTCCTTGAACGTTTTGCATCTCGAGTTAGCGATTGTGCGGATATAGAGCAAAAGCCTAAATTAGACGGTAAAACTATGACTATGTTATTAGTACCAAAGAAAGATAAATAATAGGAGGAAGAAATATGCCAAAGATTAAAACACATTCTGGTGTTAAAAAAGTTTTAACAAAACGTAAAAATGATTACAAAATTGGAAAGCCAGGTAGTATTCATAATACTGGTTATAAGTCAGCAAGTTATAATAGAGCTTGTAGAAAGGGTTCTACTATTAGTAAGTCTGATTACAAGAGAATTAAGAACGTAATATAATTCAAGAAGGAGGAAAATAGAAATGGCAAGAGTTAAGAATGGAGCAGTTACAAAGGCTCGTCATAAAAAAGTATTAAAAGCTGCTAAAGGTTACTTTGGTAGTAAACATAGACTTTATAAGTCAGCAAAAGAACAATTAATGCATTCTGGACAATATGCATTTAGAGACAGAAAACAAAAGAAGAGAGATTTTAGAAAATTATGGATTACAAGAATCAATGCAGCATGTCGTCAAAATGATATTAGTTATTCAAGATTTATTGAAGGTTTAACTAAGGCTGGTGTTGAAGTTAATCGTAAAATGTTATCAGAAATAGCAATTAATGATCCAAAGATGTTTAGTGAATTTGTTAAAGTTGCTAAAGATGGTAAGGCAGGAAAAATTACTAAGTCAACTGAAGTGATTGGTAAAGAAGTAACTATTACTAATGCATCAGTAAAGACTACTAAGAAGAAAGAAGAAACAAAAGAAGTAAAAAAAGAAGCAAAAGAGGAAACTGTTGATTATACAAAGATGACAGTTGCTGAATTAAAAGAAGTAGCAGCTAAGAAGAAAATTAGTGTTGCAGGACTTAAGAAAGCTGAAATTATTGAAGCTTTAACTAAATAAGCATATTAGTGGATTTACTTATCTAGTGCCTATTAAGGTGATAAAGTATTTAGAAACTAATAGAAGAAAAAACGAAGGAGAAAAATTATGACAATTGTATCAATGAATTATTTATTAGAGGCTGGTGTTCATTTTGGACATCAAAAAAGAAGATGGAATCCAAAAATGAAGGAATTCATCTATACTACAAGAGATGACATTTATATTATAGATTTACAAAAAACAGTTAAGAAGCTTGAAGAAGCATATGAGGCAATGAAAGAGATTGCTCAAGCTGGAGGTACAGTTTTATTTGTAGGTACTAAGAAACAAGCTCAAGAAGCTGCTGAGGAGAGTGCTACTAGAACTAATATGTTCTTTATAAATGAACGTTGGTTAGGTGGTACATTAACTAATTTTAAGACTATTCGTTCTAGAATAAAAAGAATGGAAGAAATTGAAAAAATGGAACAAGATGGCATTTTTGAGATGCTTCCTAAAAAAGAAGTTATTCAAATTAGAAAAGAATATGATAAATTAAATAAAAACTTAAGAGGAATCAGAGAAATGAAGAAAATGCCTCAAGCATTAGTAATTGTAGATCCTCGTAAGGAAGAAATTGCTATTAAAGAAGCTCGTATTTTAGGAATACCTGTATTTGGTATTGTTGATACTAACTGTGATCCAGATATGGTTGATTATGTAATTCCTGGTAATGATGATGCTGTTAGAGCTGTTAAATTATTAATTGGTGCTTTAACAAATGCTATTGCTGAAGTTAATGGTAATGAAGTTTTAGACTTTATTAGTGAGGAAGATAAAGCAAAAGCTGAAAAGAAAGCTCAGAAGAAAGAGGCTAAAGAAGAAGCTGTTGCTTTAGAAAAAGAAGAGACTGAGGAAGCTTTAGAAGAAGTAAAAGAGGAAGTAGTTTCTGAGATAGAAGAAGTAAAAGAAGAAGTTAAATTAGATGATTTAACATTAGCTGAATTAAAGGCTATGGCAAAAGAAAAAGAAATTAAAGGTTATTCTACTATGAAGAAAGCTGAATTAGTAGAAGCTTTAACTAAATAATTAGTGAGATTAACTAAGGAGGGTGGAAGGGATTTTTCATCCTTTTTTTTCTTTTCATATTTGAAATAATCGTTTATAATTTAAATATATAGGAGGACAATGTTATGATTAAAGCTAGTGATGTAAAAGAATTAAGAGAAAAGACTGGGGCTGGAATGCTTGATTGTAAGAAGGCATTAGAAGCTACAGAAGGAGATATGGAAAAAGCCATTGATTGGCTAAGAGAAAAGGGTATTGCTAAAGCAGCTAAAAAAGAAAGTAGAATTGCTGCTGAAGGATTATGTCAAATTAAGGTTGATGGTAATAGTGCAGTTATATTAGAGGTTAATTCTGAAACTGATTTTGTTGCTAAAAATGAAGAATTTACTAATTTTGTTGATTATTTAGCAGATGTTATTTTAAAGAATAGTCCAAAAACAGTTGAAGATACTCTAAATATTAAAGATGGTAGTGAGACTATTAATGATAAATTAGTAGCTTTGGTTGCTAAAATTGGAGAGAAGATTAGTTTTAGACGTTTTGAATTAGTTACTAAGAATGATGATGAGGTTTTTGGTACTTATAAACATTTAGGTGGTAAAATTGGTGTTGTAGTAGTAGTTAAAGGAAAAAATGAGGCTATTGCTAAAGATGTTGCTATGCAAGCTGCAGCTATGAATCCAGTTTCTTTAAAAAGAGATGAAGTGCCAGCTGATGTTGTAGAAAGAGAATCTCATATTATTAAAGAACAAGTTATGGCTGAAGGTAAGAAAGAAGAAATAGCTCAAAAAATGGTTGCTGGAAGACTTAATAAGTTTTATAAAGAAGTATGTTTAGAAGAACAAGTATTTATTAAGGATTCTTCAATGACTGTACTTGATTATCTTAAGAGTAATGACAGTGAGATTATTTCTATGACAAGATTTGCTGTTGGTGAAGGAATTGAAAAGAAAGAAGAAAACTTTGCTGATGAAGTAATGAGTCAAATTAAAAATGCTTAATTTATAGGAATATGTAGTATATGAAAAATAAGTTGATATTGACATTATTTATTACTTTAATATTTTTATCAGGATGTTCAGTAAAAAAGATAGATGATCTTTCACAAGCCGAAAAGTTTTCTAAAGAATATTCTGTTTCTAAAGATAATCCTTTTAAGTATATTGGAATTGATGAAGTTTTAGAAATGTTTAAAACTGGTACAGGTATAGTTTTCTTTGGAAATTCAGATAGTGAACTATCTATGGAAGCAGTTAAATTGTTTACTGAAGCTTTTAATAGTAGTAATATTAAAGATATTGATATTTATTATTATAATCCAGTTGTTATTAGGGATAATCTAACACAAGAATACAAAGAATTACTTAATTTACTTGATGGTTATTTAGAGGAAGATAGTGTTGGTGAAGAATATTTATATTTACCAGATGTTTATTTTATTCGTAATGGTAAGATATTAGATCATAATAATGATGTTGCATTTATTGATATGAACGATGATGAGTATTTGCTTGAGGATATTAAGAAAAATGTAATTGATAAATATGTTAAGTTACTTGAAATATATTATGAAGAAGATACTAATGAATAGTTAGTATTTTTCTTTACGTAAAAGAGCTTTAATAGTTTAAGTAGATATTGTTTATTCTTTTTTATACGGTTATAATTCTTTTAGAGGTGTATGAGATGGGTGCTAAAAAAGTGAAAAAAGAAAATGATATTGAGAAGATTGAAGATAAGGTTTTAGAAATAGAAGATAAAGTTGATGATATTGCTGAGGATATTGATAATAAGGTTGAAAAGATTGTAGAAGAAAAATTAAATGATAAGGCTACTGGTTCTAGAGCATCTAAAGTTATTATTTTTATATTATCAATTGCTTTAATTTTATCACTTGGATATATTGCTTATGATAAGGGATTTATTTTTAATGATGGCAATAAGACTGATAATTCTTTAAAAGAAAATGGTAAAGAAGAAGAAACAGAAGAAAAAGATTTTATTACTCGCTTAGAGGTTAATGATAGTTTGGTAGTTAGTTTATTTAATAAATTAAATATGGCTGTTGATCATTATTGTGGTGTTGATGAGTATTATACTAATTCTAAAGTATCTGTATTTGGACTTGGTAATGAATTTGTGTTTGATGTAGCAGTGTTTAGTGTTGAAAATATGTATGGTAAAGTGGACATTACTGAGGAACAATTTAATAATGTTGTTTCTAGTATTTTTGGTAGTGGTTATAAGTATCAACATGTACAATATTCTAATAAGTGTGCTCCATATTTATATAGTTCTAATATTAAAGCTTATAAATATCAAGATTCTACTGCCTGTGGTGGTTCTTGTGGACCTTATAATATAAAGCAGATACTAGGAGCATATAAGTATGATGATAAACTTGTTATTGAGGTTGGAGTTTTATTTGCAGATGTTGAATATGTTAATAATGAGACTGTAGGATTTAATTATTATAAAGATTATAATAGAACAGTAGTTGTTAATGATTATGATAAAGATAGTGTATCTGGTTTTGCTATTGATAATGTTTTAAATGCTAAAAAGGGAACTCTTTATAATATGGTATTTAATTTAGAAAATGATAATTATGTATATAGTTATACTGAGCCAGCTTCTAATAATTAGTATTTAAGTAGTATTTATGTACTACTTTTTTTTAAAATAACTTTATTTTAATTTTTAATTATAATATAATATAGTTGTTAAGGAGAGATGAAATATAATGGATAGTGATATGATTATCTTAGAATTAAATGAAAAAATGGATAAAGCAATTGCTATGTTAGAGAAACGTTTTACTACGGTTAGAGCTGGTAGAGCTAATCCTTCTAGTTTAGATGGTATTATGGTTGACTATTATGGTAGTATGACACCTTTAAAACAGTTAGCAACTATATCTGTACCTGAGGCTAGACAATTATTGATTAAACCTTTTGATAAAGGATGTTTGAAGGATATTGAAAAAGCTATTTTAACTTCTAATTTAGGTTATAATCCAGGAAATGACGGGGAGACTATTAGAATTGTTATTCCTGAACTTACTGAAGAAAGAAGAAGAGAATTAGTTAAACAAGTTAAAGCTATGTCTGAAGAGACTAAGGTTGCAATTAGAAATATTAGACGTGAAGGAATTGAAGATGTTTCAAAATTAGAGCTTTCTGAGGATTTAGAAAAAGCATTAGAGAAAGATATTCAAGATATTGTAAATGAGTATAATAAAAAAGTCGAAGCTAAATTAAAAGAAAAAGAAGAAGAATTACTTACTGTATAGTAATTTTATAAAAAAGGATTAACTGTTTTCGGTAGTTAATCCTTTTTCAACGCGTTTTTTAATTATTTCAAGAAGTTCATTTTTTAGTTCTTGATCAGCATTTTCCCATATTATTTCTAGAAAAACACCAAGACCTGGTAATGTTACTTCATCTTTAGCAGCTACTGATTCATCAATAGCTTGACGTAGAGTGTTGTAGTCATCACCTTTAAAATTATTAATTATATGTTCTCTGATACTCATTTCCATATCTTTCCTCCTTATATATATAATGAGGCAATATTAATAATTTTATACTATTATCTAAACTTTATTTTTTTAAATTTATATAGTAAAATATATTTGGTGATACAATGAAATTTACTTTTGATGATAAAACATATGATATTGTTATTGAAAGAAAGAAAACAACTAGAAATACTTATATAAGAGTTAAGAATGATTTAACAATTTTAGTTACTACTAATAAATTTACTACTAATGGTTTTATTAGTAGTTTAATAGAAGAAAATTATGAAAAGATTGTTAAAATGATAACAGTTCAAGAAAAAAAGCAAGAAAATAATAAGGGATTTTTCTATTTAGGAAAACAATATGATATTGTATATGTTGATGATGATTCTGTTATATCGTTTGGTTCTACTAAGGCTTTTTTTAGTAAAGATTTTGATATTGATAAATGGTATAAGAAACAGGCTAAAAGTATATTTTTAGAACATTTTAATGAGCAATATAATAAGTTTTCAAAGAAAATTCCATATCCTAGTTTAAAAATTAGAAAGATGAGTAGTCGCTGGGGTGTATGTAATATTAATTTAAAAACTATTACATTAAATTTAGAATTAATTAAAAGGGATACTAAGTATCTTGATTATGTTATTGTACATGAATTATCACATTTAATTCATGCAGATCATTCGGAAAGATTTTGGGCTTTGGTAGGAGAAAATATGCCAGATTATAAAAAATATCGTAAGGAGATGAAAGAATTTTGAATGTAATTACTAGTTTAGATAATGATAGAGTTAAATTATATAAAAAATTACAAAAGAAAAAGTATCGTGATCAGTATAATTTATTTATAGTAGAGGGTATGCATTTAGCACTTGAAGCTTTTAAAACTGGTGTTTTGGAAGAGTTGATTTTAGAAGAACATGAAGCTTTACCGTTTCCTTCTCCATACGGGTATTATTCTAAGGAAGTTATGAGTAAAATATCTACTATGGATACGCCAAGTACAGTTATGGCTTTATGCAGAAAGAAAGATAATGATGAAGTCTTGGGTGATAAAATTTTGGTTTTAGATGATATTCAAGATCCTGGAAATCTTGGTACTATTATTAGAAGTGCATTAGCTTTTAACGTTTCTACTATTATTCTTTCTGAAAATACTGTGGATTTATATAATCCTAAGGTATTAAGGGCTACACAGGGAATGTTATTTCATATAAATATTATATATAGAAATGTTGTTGATTGGCTTAGTACTATTCAAGTTTTAAATATTCCTATTTATGGTACTTCTGTGGTAGCAGGTGTTAATGCTAAAGATTTAAAAGATTTTGAAAAAGAAAAGTTTGTTTTGATTGTTGGTAATGAAGGCAATGGTGTTAGTCAAAAAGTTTTAGATCTTTGTAGTAAAAATCTTTATATTCCTACTAATGATAAAGTAGAAAGCCTTAATGTTGCGGTTGCAACAAGTATATTATTATATGAATTAGGTGATTGATATGAAAGATTTATTATATATTGGTAGGGTTGTTGGTACTCATGGTATCAAAGGAGAAATTAGAATAATTAGTGATTTTGAATATAAAGATAAAGTGTTTGTTATGGGTAATACTATAATTATTGGAGATAAGAGTTATTTAATACGTAGTTATAGAAAACATAAGAATTTTGACATGGTTACTTTAAATGATTATAATAATATCAATGAAGTTTTATTTCTTGTGAAAAGTCAGGTTTTTTATGATAAGGATAAGTTACATTTAAATGATAATGAAGTCTTAGATGAAGATTTATTAGAATTTAAAGTTATTAATATTGATGGAAGAATAGGTACAGTGTTAGAAGTGTTTTATGCTTCTTCGACTAATAAAATTATTAGAGTTATGCTTGATAAAGAATATTTAGTAGCAGTTAATTCTCCTATGTTAGTTTCTATTAATAAGAGTAAAAAAACTATTGAAGTAAATGTTTTAGATTAGTTAGAAGGTGTTTTATGAGGATTGATATTCTTACTTTGTTTCCAGATATGTTTAAAAATATATTTGAAGAATCAATTGTTAAAAGAGCTAAGGATTTAGGAAAAGTTGAAATTAATATTATTAATTTTAGAAATTATACAAATGATCCTCATAATAAAGTAGATGATACTCCTTATGGTGGAGGAGCAGGAATGGTTCTTATGTGTCAGCCTATTTTTGATTGTGTTAGGGCACTTAAAACGGAGAATAGTAAAGTTATTTTGCTTACTCCTGATGGTATTTTGTATAAACAGAAAATGGCATATGATTTAACAAAAGAAAAGCATTTAATAATTATTGCAGGTCATTATGAAGGGTTTGATGAGAGGATTAGAAGTATTTGTGATTTGGAAGTTAGTATAGGAGATTATGTATTATCTGGTGGTGAAATTGCTTCTATGGTTCTTGTTGATTCTATTATAAGATTGTTACCAGGTGTTATTACAGAAGATTCACATATTAATGATTCCTTTAATAATAATTTACTTGATTATCCTACGTATACAAAACCTAGAGTATATGAAGGTATGGAAGTTCCAGAAGTTTTGTTATCGGGTGATCATAAAAAAATAGATTTTTATAGATATCAAGAAAGTGTAAAGAAAACTTTAGAGAGAAGACCAGATTTATTAGAGAAGTAGGTGAAGTTTTATGTATTCTGTTAGTAGAAAAAAAGTTATTAAGAAGAAATGGAAATTTAAAGACTTTTCACAGTTTGAAAATTTAGAAGGTTTTTTGATGCCATCTAGGAATAATGCTTTTAATATTAATAAGCAAGTAATTAAGAATATTAAAATTGTTAATGTAGATTTAGCTAAAGATATTGTTAGGGATTATGTTTCTAAGAAATATAAGAGGCTAATTAAGAATTTAACAGAACTACTTATTAGTGATGATGATACTGGGGAATCATTTAGACTTGTACTTGACAGGATAGAAAAGTTTAGGATGGAAATTAAGAATAAATATCGTATTTATTTAGAAAAAAAAGAGTTAGAAATTATGGCTAAGCAACTTAGTGCTTTGCAGAAACAGGCAAAACTTGAGTTTGCTGAGTTGCAAAATAATTTAATAAGTATGAATGAAATTGGAAAAAGTAGGTAGTAGACTTTAATTTGTAATTTGATGGTTTTTATTTAAAATTCTTTGAAAAATAAGAAAAAATTTAGCAATTATGTATTTATTCTTTGTAAACTTAACTTTTACATGGTATAATATACGTGTATTTTTAGCGGTACTTGAAGGAGAAAATATATGACAAAAGAAAATTTAATTGAGTTATCAAAGAAGATTAACAATTTATCTGAAGAAGATAAGAAATTACGAGATTTATATTTAAGAGATTTAACAAATGGTACTTTACAAGGACCTTTGACGGGTTATGCTAGTATTGATAAGCCTTGGCTACAATTTTTAGATGAAAAAGTTTTTACGGCTGATGTACCTAATATGAGTGCTTATGATTTCATGGCTAATTGTAATAAGGATAATCCTTATTCTACTGCTTTATATTATTTTGGAAAAAAATATACTTATTTGGACTTGGTGGAAAAGATTGCTGAAGTTGAAAATAGTTTAAGAGCTTATGGAATAGTAGAGGGTGATATTGTTACTTTAGCTATTCCTAATGTTCCAGAAAATGTTTTCATATTTTATGCATTAAATAAAATTGGTGCTATTGCTAATATGGTTGACTTGCGTATGAAAGGTGATATGTTAGCATCTGCTGTTAATGATGTGTCGTCAAAATTGATGTTTGGTTGTGATTTGTTTTTAAATAATATTAATGAGGTTATTGATCAAACTACTTTAGAAAAAGTTGTTGTTGTATCACCAGCTACTTCTTTACCTAGCGGTATTAAACAACTTTATAAATTATCAAATAAAACTGAAAAGGTTTTAAATCATAAGTTTGTATCTTGGGAAGACTTTATTAACACTAAAACTAAGCATGATGTTGTAAGAAGTCTTGTTGATGAAGATACTCCTGCTTGTATTTTGTATACGTCAGGTACTACAGGAAAAGCTAAGGGTGTTGTGCTTACAAATAAGGCTTTCAATAATATGGCTGTTCAATATAAAGGAATTGGGATTGATTATGCTCAAGGTGATAGATTTATGAATCAAGTTCCACCTTTTCTTGCTTATAATATAATTCTTTCAACGCATATGCCTTTATCTTTGGGACTTGAAGTTATTATGTTTCCAAATTATGAACCTGATAAATTTGCTGAAAATGTTATGAAGTATAAAATTAAGCATGTTTTAGCAGGTCCTGCTGATTGGAGTAATTTTCTTGAAAATAAAAAAGTTAAGAAGAAAAATCTTAGTCATTTAGTTTCCATGGGTTCTGGTAGTGATAAATTGAATACTGCTAAGAAAAGGGAAATTGATGAAGTTATTGCTTCTCGCGGTGGAAAGCATAGAGTGTTGGAGGGATATGGTCAGACTGAGGTTGGCTCAGCGGCTTGTTCTAATATTGTAAATGTTAATGTAGAAGATAGTGTTGGTGTTCCTCTTTCTTTGATGAGTGTAGCAATCTTTGATGATGATAATATTGAATTGCCTTATGGTGAAAATGGTAATATTTGTATTACTGGTCCTACATTAATGCAAGGTTATTTTGATAATGAAGAAGCTACTCGTGAAGCTTTAGTTGAACATGATGATGGAAGAGTATGGCTACATACTGGTGATATAGGATATATGGATAATAATGGGGTTTTATATCTATCCGGTCGTAAAAAAAGAGTAATTATTAGACATGATGGTATTAAAATATCTCCATTTGATATAGAAAAAGTTGTTGATGAGTTAGATTTTGTTAATGCTTCATGCGTTGTTGCTGTTGATGATATTGAACATGGATCTGGTTCTGTTCCTTGTATAAATGTTGTTTTAAAAGATGATTGTCTTTTATCAGATGAAGAAGCAAAGCAGGGAGTAGTTGATGCTTGTTTTGGACAATTAACTGATAAGTATTGTATTAGTGAAGTTAATGTTATGGATGAGTTACCAAGGACGCCTGTTGGAAAAGTTGATTATAGAAAATTGACTGATATGTGTAATAAAAAAATAAAAGAAAAAGAAAAAGTTAATGTTAAAGTTAAATAAATAAATAAAAAGGGTGATTGGCGGTATGACTAGTAGTATAGTGTTTTCTGTTTGTAGTTTTGTATATATTATTTTAATTGGAATAGTATATTTATCTAAAGCTAGATTAAAGAATGAAGAAAATAGACTTTATTTATATCTTATTGTAACTAATTTTTTAGGTTTATTTATTGAAATATTTTCTACTTTATTACGGTATAAGTTTCCTGATTTAACTTTTCTATTTAGTTTGTGTTTAAAATTAATTTTAGTTTATTTTATTGTATGGCCATATATATTTTTACTTTATATAATTGCTGTTTGTAAAAAGAGAAATATTAATAGAAAAGTATCAATACCAATATTAGTTGCTGAAGTTTTAATTACTTTTATATTGCCATTTAGTATAAAATATAAAAATGGTATAGTTGCATATACTTATGGACTTGGGGTAAATGTTAATTATATTATAGGCGTTATTGATATGATGCTATGTATGTATTTTATTATCAAATATCGAAAAGATATGGAATATAAAAAGATTTTGCCGGTTATTTTATTTTTAGTTTTTGGTGCTATTTCAGCATTGATTAATAAATATAATCCAGAGCTTTTGATTATGTCTAGTGTTGAGGCTTTGATTACGGTTTTAATGTATTTTACAATAGAGAATCCAGATATGAAAATGATTAAGGCATTAGAGGAAGCTAAGGATGAGGCTGATA
>CAZIFN010000005.1:0-39839 GCA_964538205.1 uncultured Mycoplasma sp. | reverse complement strand
ATTTTGCTTCATATATCATGGTTAGACCATTTACACAGAATTTTTTACACTCTCAAATACTCTTTTATTTTTTCTTATATAAATTAAACGCTAAATCCTTATTTTTATAAAGAAGCTCATAATCATCAGAATACTTTAAATAATTATTAATCTGATATTCTTCTGACACTAAAAAATAATCAAAATCATACTTTTCTAATAACTTAGGATAATCTCCAACAAGTCTACTAATATTTAAATAGTCCTCAAAATTATACTTAGAATATAAATCTGCCCTCCCATCTACAAAAACCATAATGTCATTATAAATTAACTGTCCACCATAATCATAAAAATTATATAATCTTTCCGGCTTTTCTTTCTTTAAAATATCAATTACCTCATCATCTAAAAATAAATCATCAGTCTTTTTATATTGAAAACCATTACATATACAAAAAGCACTTAATAAAACAATAATAATGAAAATAGATAAATTAGTACCCTTATCTGGTTTCCTCTTTCCTATATATTTAAATACAACAAAATTCATAATTATATACATAAATGGCCAAAATCTAATACTCTTAAGTCCTAAAAATAAAGATATACCAAACAAAATAAAATCAATTAATAATACTTTTTTCTTACTAAAAACAAATATAAATAAAATAAAAATTGCTAAAACAAAAAACGGATAATGAGAAAGATTATTAAGATCACTAGGTTGCCATTCACTTATACTAGAAAGCATTAAACTATCACTCATATTCTGATATGGATAAATAAACATCTTAACACCATGAACATTTATGCAAACAGCTAACATAGATAAAACCATAGCAACAAAATATTTAATTCTTTGTTTTTTATTAATCCTCACTGCTTCTATCTTACTACATTTAAAATTAAATAAACCGGCAATCAAAAAAACAAAACAAAGAACATATCCTAAATTACTAGAACCACCATGAACATTAGACCAAAGAATAGATAGTACCGGTAAAAAGTATATTTTTTTAGAATCAGGATTATCATACAAATCATATAAAAACCATATAGTTAAGGCCAAAAATATATAACTAACTAAATGAGGTCTTATCTGAATAAAAAAATATAAAATAAAACCAAAAGAAATCCATAATAAAGTAAATAAAATATTTTTTTGATAATACTTCTTATTATATAAGAATAAAATCACTTCCAAAATACCAATACATAAAAAAGGAAAAATAACATAAAAACTATCTCCTAATAGATTTTTACCATTATAAATTAATATTTCAAAAAGCCATTCATGAGAAATCCAAGGCTTACCATACATATACCAAGAAAAAACATCAGTAGTTAAAATACCATGCTTAGTCATATATTCTCCAGACTTTATATGCCATAAAAAGTCACCTTCAATACTTAAACATCCAGTTAAAACAATAGTTAAAGTTAAAACTAAACATATAGTCAAAATCAAAGTTAAATTATTTTTAATAAGTTTCCTCATAATTAAGCCCTTTCTGATATAATTTCTCTTTTATTTTATAATCAAGTTCACTTCCAGAATATTTTTTACTTAATTTATTATATAATTTATCATACTCTTTTTTTGCTATATCAAAAGTATCATTAAAGTCATAATTATTAATAACTTTAGAAATAATTTCATAAGAATAACCCGTATTAATTAAATTATTTACTATTTTATTTTTTAAAACATTTCCTCCTTTATTTCTATTACTCTTCAATGATATTTTAATAATTTTATTTATTTTTTCCAATTGTATTTCTTCATTAAAAACCTCTATCTCCGAAGAAATAACCTCTAAAGGAACTCCTTTCATAGACAAATCCTTAATAATTCTATTAGGTCCCTTTGAAGAAGTAATAATTTGATTATTAATATATCCTTTAGTAAAACTTCTATCATTTAAATATCCTTGTTTTTCTAATTTAGAAATTACTTTATCAACGATATTAATATCATAGCTCTGTGCTAATAAAATTTTTTTCAATTCATAAGAGCTTTTATATCTAGACTTAAGAGATTTTAAGGAAAAATAATAAACTTCATATTCATTATTTAATTTTTCAATATCATTAATAATAGAAGAAGATATTTCTCTTTTTAGTAACAATTCATATTTCAAAATAACTTCCTCATATAATTCTAAATCTTCATCATTATCAAAAGTAATTTTATATTTACCATTACTCAATTTTTTATACTTTAATATTTTCAAATTATCACCAACTTCATCAATAATATTATAGAACAAAAGACAATTTTTTAATTTGCCGCAAAATTCCTACTTCACAGATAAAGTATCCTTTATTCTAAATAGGCTTAAATTCCGATAGTCGCTACCGTACTCATTTTATTTTCTACTTTTTTTTATTTATTTAATTGTTTTGATAATGTAATCTTAATCCTTCAAACATAATATTTAGACTCGTATTTATATCTCTATTATTTTTGATTCCACACTTAATGAATATCCATTTTCTAACATTTATCTAAAAAATAATTATAAATAAATCTAACTCAACCAAAATTTTTACCTAAAATTTATTTTATAATAATTTTAAGGATACATTCTAAACTTATAGGCTTTATACATATAATACACCTCCATCATCTTGATTTATTATAATAACTCACAAACAAATGTTTGTCAATAAGTAATGTTACTATTTAAAGAGAAAATCCCTTATAAAAAAAGAAAAAGCTTATCATTCACCCTTTCTTTTAATATCAATCAATCCTTCTGAAACTTCCTCAAGAGCCCTACCTATATTTTTTTTACTCTTATATTCCTTTTCTGCCATTTGTAAATATCCGTCCTTAGAAATTTGCTTGCTCCTTCGTGCAGCAATATGAACAAGTTCATATTTAGAGTCAACAATATTAAGTAATTTGTCAATAGATGGATAAATCATATGTATCACACTCCCTATTATTAGAATAAACCAGAGCTATAAATTAATCAAGGAATGTGACAAAATTAGACACTTTTATTGACAAAACAGTTTACTCTTCAAACATTTTTAAGATTGCCTTAGTATAAATATTTTTAGCAATATTATAATTCTCATCAGAATTCATCATAAAATTCTTCATCATTACACCAGAATTAATCTCCATAACTAAATACTGTGATCCAATCGTCTTAATAATATCAATACTACAAAAGCCAACAGAAATATTTTCAATAATCCTTGAAACTATATCAAGTATAATTTTTTTGTCCATCTCATCTATATCAAAAGAAGGCAATGATCCTGCCGATAAATTAAACTTCCAACCATAAGAAAACCTTTCACCTTTTTTCAAAATTCGATTCAAAGATTTATCATTAATGTTTTTAAAATATTCCAAATTAAATTGCAAAAGTAATTCTTTAATAGTAGAATGACCATTACCAATAACTTCTGGCAATTTTTTTTTATATACAAGTTTAACTTCGTTATTCAAAATAATAACTCGATATTCATTTTTTATATTATAAAATGGACATATGCTAAATGAACTCTTAGCATTTAAACTTTCAAAAAATTCCCTGAGTGTTTCTAAATCTCTAAACCGATTAACATTAATACCACATGTACCATTATTAATTTTGATAACTATATCACTATTATATTTATTAAATAAATTCAAAACATAAGAAAAAGTATTACATCCAATTGCATAAGCATTATGATTACTTTCACTATATAGAATATTATGTTCACATACTGGTATTTTACAACTTTTCAACAATTCATATGTAGCAAACTTATCATCAAATATTTGTCCTAATGCATACATATTATTATCAAATTTATATCCAGAAATAAAACGTCTAACCCCATTCTTATTTAAAGATAAAATCCAACCTGTCGATAAAACATCACATTCAATGTTATTCTCTTTACATATTTCTTTTATTAGCAAACAAAATTCATTATTCATAAACAACAACTCCAATAAAATTATATCAAAAAAAATGATTATAGTTAATTAACAATCTAATGAATACTATATAAATTAAATTTTTCTAAAATACGCATAGCAATAATTTGTATTTTTTCTCCTTCCAAATTTAACAAATAAATATCCTTAAATTTTTTCTACTATTCAAATCATAAGCATTAAATTAATTAATGTCATAAAAAAAAACTCATAACAAATTTAAAATAATTCCACAAAAAACAAGTTTTTTCTTAAAAACAATAGTAGAATCATAGTAATTATCACCAAGACTATTGACAAACCAAATATAACCATTTATAATCCAAACCAAAGGAGGATAGCCATGAAAATAGTTAAAGTAATAGTTTCACAGTGTAACACTTACAACAACATTGAAAACTCAATGGATGTAACATTAGGAATATCAGCCATAAATAGTCTTGATGCTTGTGGATGTACTGGAAATTCCCTTTGCTAAAAAAGAAGTGATGTTATTGCATCACTCTTTTACACAATGGCAAATTTTATATAAAATGAAGTTAAGCAAATTCAATATCATTAAAAAATATAGTGACAGAATTTTAGTATATAATTCTTTCACTAAAGCTAGCCTATTTTTAGAAGCAAATTCAAGCACAAAAGTTTTCGAAAACATCTCATCATTTGAAAAACTAAGCGATGAAGAAAAAAAATTATTAATTAACAACGGGTTTATCATTGATGATAATCGTGATGAGATAAAAGAAATTGAATACATGTTTGAAAAAAAATATTATGACAGTAGTTTTCATAACGTCATACTAGTTCCAACACTAGGTTGCAATTTTAATTGCCCATATTGTTTTGAAAAAGAGCATACTTGTGGAAAAGAAAATTTAAAAGAATATTTTAAAATATTAAAAAAATACGCCGAAAAATATTTCAAACAACATAATATAGTTCAAATAAGCTTATTTGGTGGAGAACCATTACTATATATAAAAGAAGCTCTATCTTTCTTAGAATGGGTTGAAAAAGATGCAAAGAAAAACAATTATAACTATTTTGTTAGTATAGTAACAAACGGATCACTATTAACAAAAGAAATTTTGAATTCACTTCTAAAATACAATCTATACACACTACAAATAACACTCGATTCAGATAAAGACACTCATGATAAAACCAGAATATTTAAAAATGGAAAACCATCTTTTGACATATTAATTAAAAATATAAATGAATTAATTCCCCTAACAATTAATAATAAAAACTTCAAATTTATTCTACGAATTAACTTAAATAACACAACAGTAGAAAAAGTAAAAAATTCTTTAAAGAGCATAAATAAAGACATCAGACCATATATACATCTTCTAATACGTGCAATATACAATACAAAAGCTTACAAAAAAGAAAATACAAACAGTATAAATGAACTTCAACCATATTTTGCTATAGGAAAAGAACTAGGATTCAAAATCGTTAGAGATAAATACAATTATCAAACGTGTGAAGCCTGTGGTGATACAAAAGGTTTTTATTTAATGCCCGATTTAACAATGTGGAAATGCATAAATAACTTAGACTATAAGCAATGTTGTATCGGAAAAATTACAGAAACAGGCGACCCAAAACTAATACCAGAAAATTTAGTGAATTGGCATAAATATTGTCATTCTGCATTCAATAACCAAGAATGTCTAAAATGTAAAAAATTGCCAGATTGTTTAGGTGGATGTCCATTATTAAAATGTAAAAACAATAAAAAACAATGTCGCAGCTTTGACATGGTTTGTCTACCATATATTATGTGGGAGTGATAATGAAAATTAATATTTGTAAGGAAAATTTGTTTAAAAATCTTCAACATACTTATACTTCTCAGAAATATGTTCTAAGCAATATGAATGGCTATTCTGATATTGGAAACAGAAAAAATCAAGAAGATTCCTTAATAATTGATACGCATCCATTAAATGAAAACATCTGCTTAATGGGAATAGCAGATGGTATGGGTGGATTAAGAAATGGTGCATTAGCAAGTAATATTGCATTAAGACTTTTAACAATATGGTTCGAAAATTTAACCATAACAGCTTTAAATAATGACATTATTCTTTCTAAATATATCAACGACTTTCTAATATCAGCAGATGAATTAATCAGAGCAAATTGTTCTGAAGGAGGTACAACTTTAGCATTCTCAATAATAAGAGAAGAAAGTACATTCTATGTAAATGTAGGAGACTCAAGAATATATCGTAAGATTAATAATTTATTTCAGCAATTAAGCAATGACCAATCATTATGCTGGAAACTTTGGAGAGATGGCATAATTACTGAAAAAGAAGCAATAAAATTTCACAAAAAAAGCAATCTAATTACATCACGCTTAGGATGTACTAAAAGAAAATTAGATATAGAAAAACAAGTAATAGACAATAGTCAATTTGATAGTATTTACATATTTAGTGATGGAATAACCGACTGTTTAACCGATGAACAATTACAAACAATTGTAAATTTACCAAAATGCTGTGCTAAAACAATTGTAACTAGCGCTTTAGCAACCACATTAACTCAAAATTATCTAAATAATGAAGACTTTTACAATGAAGTTAATGGAGGTAAAGATAATACCACAGCAGTTATGTATTGTAAAAGGAGAACAAAAAATGAAATACAAACAATGGCGTGAATTATCAATCAATCCATACAAAATACCATTTAAAACTTTCAAACTTATCAAAATAATTAATTACTTCCCAGCAGGAAATGATGTTTTAGAATGCCTATGTAATTTTAATGAAAAAAATAAAAAAGTAATAATTAAAATTGAAAGAAGTAAAATGGCTGATTTGGACTCAGAATTTTGCAACTTAAACATATTACAGCAAAAAAATTACTATAACAAAATACCTAAAGTATTAGAATTTGGAACTTACGAAGGAAAAAGATATCTAGTAATTTCAAAAATAAATGGACTAAGACTATCAGAAATATTACCAAAGCAACCTAACCAAAAGAAAAGCTATCTACTAAATTATGGAAACACCTTAGGAATGCTTCACAAAATTCCAAGCAAAGAATTTAATGAAGCTAAACAAAGACCAATCAACAATATTCCAACTGAAACTATATATCAAACATATGATAATTTCATAAAAAAGTATATAAAATATCTTGAAAATAATAAAATAAACATTAATCAAAATTGCTTTATACACGGCGACTTTCACTATGCAAATTTGCTATGGAAAAATGACTTAATTACAGGAATCATAGATTTTGAATATAGTGGAAAAGGATTCAAAGAACAAGACATAGCCTGGGCTCTAATTTTAAGACCTGGACAAAAATTTATGAACAGTTATAAAGACATAAAATACTTCCTAGAAGGATACAAAAAAATAAATAATTATGATAAAAACCTTTTAAAATGGTGCTTAATAAATGGATATTGTCATTTTTACCTAATGAATATCGAAAATATTGCCTACAAAAAGGAAATAAAAAAACTATTAAATATAATATTAAAGCGAAATTTATAACAAAATAATTAGCTAAACAAAGGAGGTAACTATCATGAGTATCAGTCAAGAAGAATTAGAAAGAGAAAAAAACTATCTACTAAAAGTTAAAAGTGTAATAGAAAAATTAATACAAGAAGGCATGAAAGCAATTGACTATAAAACTAGTAGTATTAATGAACTAAAAAAATTTATGTGGGACAATATTTCAGATTATACAGATGAAGAAAGAGGTATAGCTTTATACGAAGTAGATCGAAGTGTAGACACTACAAATGAAAAAATAGTAGATATAAATAAATATCAAAAAGCATTAGATAGTCCCTACTTTGCTAAAATAGTATTTGAAGATGACGAATTTCAAGAAGAAATGATAATCTATATTGGTATGAAGTCAATACAAGAAGGTATAAATTTCTACGTTTACGACTGGCGTGCACCAATTTCTAGTATGTTTTACAATTATGAATTAGGTAAATCAGAATATAAAGCACCTACAGGAAAAGTAACAGGAAAAATATTATCAAAATTTCAATTTAAAATTCAAGAAGGAAAACTCATAAGATGTTTTAAAAGTGACATCAGCATAGATGATGAATACCTACAAGAAGTATTATCAAATTCTTCTACAGACAAAATGAAAAATATTGTAAGTACTATTCAAAGAGAACAAAACACCATAATTAGAAATGATGATGATCAATACCTAGTAGTACAAGGAGTTGCTGGTTCTGGTAAAACATCAGTAGCCCTTCACAGAATTGCCTACTTATTATATAAAGATTTAGCATTAAAGTCTAGTAACGTATTAATATTTTCACCTAACGATGTATTTTCTGACTACATTTCTAATGTTCTACCAGAATTAGGCGAAGAAAACGTTTTAAAATCCACATTCAATGAATTCGCCTTAGCTTACTTAAAACCCTATAAAAAAATAGAAAGTTATAGTGAATTTTTAGAAAGAGTATATTCAAATAAGACAACAACAGAAGAAGAAAGAATTCTTACTTATAAAATGTCAGACCAATGTAAAAGAGAGATTGATGACTTTATAGAAAACTATGAAAACACAATTGACTTTGGCAAAGGATTTACTCTAAAAGACAGAATTTTTACAAATAACCAATTGAAAGAATTATTCAATGTAAAATATAAAAAATTACCATATAAAGAAAGATTAGAAACAATAGCTGAATATATTTGTAATACTGCAGGTATTTCAGTTAAAAAAAATAGTAAACAAGTTTTAAAATACCTACAAAACATTACAGGAATTACTTATAGTCAATTTGACTTATATAAAAGCTTCTTAAGTTCTAAAAAAATAATTGAAAAAACAATTCAAGATAAAATATTATACGAAGACATTACACCATTACTATATCTATACTTTAAAATAAATGGCTTTCCTAATTATAATTATATTAGACAAATAGTTATTGATGAAGCACAAGACTACTCTAAATTTCAAATTGAAATGTTAAAAAATATATTTAAAAATGCTTCGTTTACAATTTTAGGAGACATCCATCAAACTATAAATCCTTATTATAGATATGAAAGTTTAAGAGAATTACAAGAGATATTTATTAATGCAAAATACCTCGAATTAAACAAAACATATCGTTCTAGTGAAGAAATAATTGATTATTCTAATCAAGTATTAGGTTTATCAAATATATGTGCAATAAGAAGGAATACAAATATCAAAGTAGAAACAAAAGAAGTACCTAATAGTGAATTAAAAGAAACAATTGCTAAAGATATAGAAAATATGAATGAATTAGGAATTCAAAAAATTGCAATCATAACAAAAGATATGATTGATGCTAATAAAGTATATAAACTAATTAGAAAATCAAAAGAAGATACAATTCAACTAATCTCATCAAGCACTCATGCAGTTTCTTCACCAATTATTGTAATACCTTCTTATTTGTCAAAAGGCTTAGAGTTTGATGGAGTCATTGCTTGCAATAATAGTGAAAGAAACTACGAGGACACAGAAAAAAATCTATACTATGTAGTTTGTACAAGAGCTCAACATAAGCTTAACGTTTACAATGAACCAGTAAAAATATTTCAAAAAAAATAACAAATGTAGAACCAAAATTCTACATTTTTAATTTGCAATTCAATATAATAAAAAATAACTACTCTAATTATTAATTTTTGACACATTCATAATTATCAATACTTAATACTGCCATTATTTTTTTATTTCTGCTAATGTAATTTAAGTTCAAAAAGAAAAAGACTATTACTAGCCTTATCTAAATTGACAACAAGATCCAACTTGAACATTACTTACAGTATTTTCCTCAGAACAAGAATAAGCTGGTCTATAAGTATGTTTATAAACATGGTGATTAATTATCCTAGTATGTACAGGGCAAACATGTGGCACTTCATGTACTATTGTTCTATGAATGCACTTTTCTTGAACTGCTTCATTTATTGGATTAGCACAACAATTACCCGCCTGTGGCATATTTTGATATCCCATCATATTAATGTCAACATTCATATCATTATCAACAACATTATTATTACCAACAACACTACTATCAAAATCGAAATTTGGCATATTCATATTTTGATCAAACATAATAAAATACCTCCTCTAATCTATCTTATGATAAAGTTACTAAATAGCTACTAATAATGCCTAAAAAAAGCACTATTATCTAGTGCTAAAAAGGTAACTTCATATTACCATTAGACATTTGCTTCATCATTTTCTTCATCTGATCAAACTGTTGCAATAGTCTATTAACTTCTTGAACAGAAGTACCAGAACCAGCTGCTATTCTAGTCTTACGACTTGCCTTAATTATCTCTGGATTTCTTCTTTCTTTAGGAGTCATTGAAAGAACAATAGCTTCTATATGTGCCATTTGTTTAGGATCAATTTTCAAGTCTGAAATACCCATCTTTTTGGCACCAGGAATTAATTTTAATAAATTTTCCAAAGGTCCTAGTTTTTTAATCTGCTTCATTGTTGACAAAAAATCCTCTAAATCAAACTTTCCTTGTTGCATCCTTTTAGCAGTCTTTTCTGCCTCTTTTTCATCAATAGCTTCTGTAGCTTTTTCAACCAAAGATACAATATCACCCATCCCTAGTATTCTACCAGCAGCTCTCTCTGGATCAAAAAAATCTAAACCATCCAATTTTTCAGAAATACCAATAAATTTAATCGGAACATTAGTTAAATGTCTAACTGATAAGGCAACACCACCCTTAGTATCGCCATCTAATTTAGTTAAAATTACTCCAGATAATGGTAATTTATCATTAAAACCTGTAATAACATTAATCGCATCTTGACCAGTCATTGCATCAATAACTAACAAGATTTCTCCTGGATTAACAGAATCCTTAATATTAGCAAGTTCATCCATTAACTCCTCATCTATATGTAAACGACCAGCAGTATCTATTAAAACATAATCATAACCTTTTTCCTTAGCATACTTAAAAGCATTATTAGCAATATCTACAGGGTTATTCTTTCCCTCTTCATAAACTTCTATTCCTAACTGTTTACCCAACTGCTTTAATTGCTCTATAGCAGCAGGTCTATAAACATCGCAAGCCACTAATAAAGGTTTTTTTGCATGCTTTTTTCTTAAAAAATTAGCTAATTTCGCAATAGTAGTTGTCTTACCAGAACCTTGTAAACCAACTAACATCAAACTAGCAGGATTACCGTTCAAATTTAAAGGTTTACTTTCTCCACCAAGCAATTCAACTAATTCGTCTTTAACTATCTTAACAAACAAATCACCAGGATTGATACTACTGGCAACCTCTTCTCCAAGTGCTTTCTCCTTAACAGAATTAGTAAACTCTTTAACAACTTTATAATTAACATCTGCCTCAAGTAAAGCTAACCGAATCTCTCTCATCATATCAGAAATATTATCTTCTGTTATTTTTCCATAACCTTTTATTTTATGCAATGCATTTTGTAATCTATCTCCTAAACTTTCAAACATATTTATCACCAATACTATTATAAATAATATTTAAAGCATTTGTCAAAAAAATAAAGATATAAAATCATATCTTTATTCAACAATATTAATTAAAGGAACACCAGTATCAGTCTTAGGTACCATATTATTATTTGAAGGTTGTACAAAATTATCTGTACTTTCCGTTACACTTTCAGTACCAAGAGTACTAAAACCAAAACTATCATTACTACTTATATTATTCTCAACTGGTGGAACAATCTTAACAGTACCATAATCACTAACATTAGTTTCAAGCTGAACTGTAGGTGTAACAACACTATTGTTAGAAACCATATCCAAAGTACTAGGAACATTTAAAAATTTACTAGGATTAAATTCCTGATCCTGATCATTATCTATTTCTTGCTTACTTGGAGAAACAAAATCAGGCAAAGAAGATTGAACAATATTATTATCAAGACTATAACCACCAATAGTAGGTACAAAAGAATTTTGAGTATTATTTAACATATTATCAGTAACACTACTATTACTCATAGCATCAGAATTAGAAGTATTCTGTTGATTTTCAAAATTATTATTTAAATTTTGAACACTTGGTACAGTAATAACATCATCATCTTTCTCTAAAAATGGATTCATTGGTGCATTAGAACCATTATTATCAGAAACAACTGATGATGGACCTAAGTTATTATTAGAACTAGAATTATTACTATCACCTGTAGACATCATAGACATAAAATTATTACTAGCATTGCCATTATTATCAGAAACAACTGATGATGGACCTAAGTTATTATTAGAACTAGAATTATTACTATCACCTGTAGGCATCATAGACATAAAATTATTACTATCACCTGTAGACATCATAGACATAAAATTATTACTATCATTACCATTATTATCAGAAGCAACTGATGATGGACCTAAATTATTATTAGAACCAGCATTACTACTATCACCTGTAGGTATTATAGGCGTAAAACTATTACCAGCATTACCATTATTATCAGGAATAACAGACGATGAACCTAAATTATTATTAACTGGAGGAACAACAGGTGTAAAATTATTATTAGAATTCATTTCATTTAATCCAGAACTTATATTTTCTTCCCTAACAGGAACATCCGGCTCATTAATTGTAGAGTTAACAGTACCATTACCATTCCAAATAGTAACAACATCACAGTTTCCACTCCAAGGAGCAGGATTAGGCATTTCCATCTTTACTATTAAAGGAATTCTAAATGCCATACCGAATCCTAAACAAGTACCTGCTTGCAAAGTTTTTTGCTTTTCAACAATTTCATCACTAATATTAGGAACCATTTTTCTAATATAATCAACATCAACAGGATGGTTCATCTTAAAAATTAAAAAGTTAGAACACTGTGAAATAACTGTATCAGAAAGCTCTACAGGTCTTTGTGAAATAAGACCTAAAATGACACCATATTTTCTTCCTTCCTTAGCAATTCGCTCGAATATATTATAACCAATTAAAAATCTATCTGTATCATTTTGAATATATCTGTGTGCTTCTTCAACCATTATATGAAAAGGTATACTAGCTCTTTCCTTTAAACCTTTAGCAAATTCAAATATAAGTCTTGAATAAATCTTTGTAATTACCTTAGCAAAATCATCATCTACATCATCTAAATTAATATTAACAATTTGATATTTATTACCATTATTTATTAACATAGAAGATAAATAAGTTTCCAAAGAAACAAAATCAGGATAATCAAAAAACTTAGAGTTTTGACCAACAATTAACGCATGCAATCTAACCTTAATTGTAACCGCATCGCCATAAGTGTTTTCATTACGTAACCAGCCCTCACTAATCAACGTAAAATTTAACGCCTTTTCTAAAGTATCTAAAGTATAAAATACACCAGTCCTTGGTTCATAATTATCATATTCATCTTTAATAAATGAAGAAACATACTCTGTAAGTAAAACACTTTCTGAAAATTGACCTTGACTATCTATTAAAAAACATTCTCTAAATTTTCTTGTATAACCTACACCTTGTACTACAGCCTCTAAGTTAAACTCTGGTGTAGAACAACTAGCTAAAATAGAAAATATTTCATTTCGCTTATTTGGTGAAGTCTCATTTGTATATAAAATAGTCATAATAGCTTTAGCGATTAAATGGTTTTTATAATTATTAGCATCCATATCAGTCTGTGAAAAAACTAATGCTAATTTTAACATTCTTTCAATTATAGGCAATTGCGAATGATTTGTAGCTTGTAATAATAAAGCCAAATCACTTTCATTAAGTAAAAATATAGGAATTCTTAATTTTTCACCAGCACTTTCAACTTCATTAGTACTATAAAAGCGATAATGATAATTAGAATTTAATTTATTTATATCTTTAAAAGCGTTATAGTACTCACCTGAAGAATCAAAAAGAACTATATTAGCTTTATAAGGAAACAATCTTTGATCATGAAACATATTTTGAAGTAATCTAGAAATACCACAACTTTTACCAGAACCAGAATTACCAAAAATAGCAAAATGATTACTAAAGAAATTATTAACATCCAAAAAGACAGGATAATCATTATAAAATGGACTAACACCAAGTCTTAAATAACCTTGTGCATCATTACCACAAATCATAGGAATTTCATCCTGTTGAATAACACGAATCTTAGCATCTAAAGAAGGCTTACGAATAACACCACCTAATAATTTACCATTTACTATTTCACCTAAAAATCTAACTCGTACAAGATTGCCATCTAAATCATCAACCTCTCCAAGTATTTTCTTTGTACTATCCTCAAAAATGATATGTAAATTCATTAGATTAGTAGTCATATTAAAACCATCTACTAATTTAACATTAGCAGAATG
This sequence comes from uncultured Mycoplasma sp., assembly GCA_964538205.1. Taxonomy (GTDB): domain Bacteria; phylum Bacillota_I; class Bacilli_A; order RF39; family UBA660; genus CAG-877. The sequence continues at coordinate 25,524 of CAZIFN010000005.1, read as the reverse complement.
ATCACTGATATAAACTATTCTTTCAAACATATTAGCCCTCTCCATTCTTTTTACCCTACATAAATTATACAAAGTTTTTAATAATTTTACAAGAAAAAAAGCAAGAATATTCCTGCTATAAAAATAAAATTAAAATAAATCCAAAATTTCTCTTTTTAAATCTTCGTCATCTATTTTTTTTACCAATTCCAAAATCTTTTCTGATTTTTTCAACAATTCCAAGTTTTTTTCATAATATTTTAAACGTTCTTCAACTATTTTTAACTGTTTATGAATTGCATTTCTACTAATACCATAATTTTCTGCAATTTCACCTAAACTTAAATTATTAAAATAATAATCTTCAAAATAATCCCTTTGCTTTTCCGTAAGTAAAGAGCCATAATAATCATATAATTCGTTTAAATAAATAACTTCTTCCATATCAAAACCTCAAACAAATCCTACATTAAATCTTTAAATAACCCGTAAATATATTTTTCTATATCAAAAACTTGTAAATCTTCCTTTCTTTCTCCAAGACCTATAAATTTAACAGGAATACCTACAGTTTCTTTTATAGCTAAAACAATTCCACCTTTAGCAGTACCATCTAATTTAGTTAATACAATACCTGTAATATTAGTTATCTCTTTAAATGCCGTAGCCTGACTAATACCATTTTGCCCAGTAGTAGCATCAATAACAAGTAACGTTTCACTAGGACCATTAGAAATCAAATTACAAATTACTTTATTAATTTTTTCCAACTCTTTCATTAAATTAACTTTATTTTGAAGCCTTCCAGCAGTATCAATAAGAACAACATCAAAATTTTCATCTATAGCTTTTTTTACACCATCATAAACTACACTAGCAGGATCACTACCTTCTTCCTTACCAAAAAAAGAAACATCAATTTTTTCGCTCCATTCTTTAAGTTGAGAAAAAGCTCCCGCTCTAAATGTATCAGCACCAACAAGCAATACCTTTTTTCCCTCATTTTTTAACTTCCATGCAACTTTCGCAATACTTGTTGTTTTGCCAACACCATTAACACCAACAAATAAAACAACACTTGGACCTTCATCAGCAAAATTTATTTTATTTGTTAAAACACTATCATTAACATAAATAATAAATAATTCATCAACTATAATTTCCTTAAGTAATAAAGGATCATCAATTTTCTCACTATTTACACGTTTCTTCAAACGATCAATAAAATCCATAACCGTATTAACACCAATATCAGCCATTATAAGAATTTCTTCTAATTCATCAAAGTAATCATCATTTACATTTTTATATCTTTTAGTAAGTTCAGCAAGCTTAGAAACGAAACCATCCCTAGACTTAGATAAACCTTTTTCATAAATTTTAATATCTTCTTTCTCATTTTTTTTTAAACTATCAAAAGAATCAGCAGAATTACTACTATCTAAAGTATTCTCATTATTCTTAAACATATTCTTTATTTTATTAAAAATTCCCATCTAATCACCCAAGAAGATTATATCAAAAAAAATGTAAAAAGAAAACATACTTAACAAAGCAAATCTAGACAAAGCCACAAAAATATAGTATAATTTCATAGTTAGTTCTTTACAAATAAAAAGAAAGGAGATTATATGAATAAAAAAGAGACCAATGAAACAAAAATAGTTGTTTTAGGCGGTTTAGGAGAAGTCGGAAAAAATATGTATTGTGTAATGCATAAAGACGCAATTGTTATTATTGATGCCGGAGTCAGTTTCCCAGAAAGTGAACTTATGGGAATTGACTATGTTTTGCCTGACTTTACATTTTTAAAAGAAAATGAAAGTAAAATAAAAGCACTTTTAATTACTCATGGTCATGAGGATCATATTGGAAGCATACCATTTCTATTACAAAGTATTAACATTCCTGCTATATATGCTCCAAATCATGCTAAAGAATTGATCGCTGTAAAATTACAAGACAAAAACATCAGATACAATAATTTATTTGTATACACCGAAAACACTAAATTAAAATTCAAACAAATAGAAGTCGAGTTTTTCAGAACTACACATTCTATTCCGGATTCACACGGAATCAGTATTACAACTCCAGATGGTACTATTGTAACAACAGGAGATTATAAATTTGATTTAACACCAATCGGACCAATGGCAGATTTATATAAAATGGCTTGCATTGGAGAAAAAGGCGTTGACTTATTAATTGGAGATTCAACAAATGCTTTAAACGAAGGATTTTCTAATAGTGAATCAGTAGTAGACGAACAACTAGGAGAAATGTTTGACAAATGCAAAACAAACAGAATTATAATTGCAACATTTGCCTCAAATATATACCGTGTTAAACACATTTTTGAAACATGCTATAAACATAATAGAAAAATATGTATATTTGGAAGAAGTATGGAAAACAATATAAATATTTCTATAAATGGTGGATATATAGATCATAAAGAATTACTTATAAGTCCTGAAGAAGCAAACAATCTTAAACCCGGTGAAGTTACTATACTATGTACAGGAAGTCAAGGTGAGCCATTAGCAGCATTATCAAGAATATCTAACGGAACACACAAACAAATTAAATTAAGACCAGATGATGTTGTTATATTTTCTTCAAGTGCAATTCCTGGAAATGCACTAAGTATTTCAAGAACAATCAATAAATTATATCTAAAAGGTGTCAAAGTCTACACAAACAATGTCCTAACCGATTTACACACTTCTGGACATGCAAATGAAGAAGAAATAAAATTAATGATTCGTTTAATAAAACCAAAATATTTAATGCCATTTCACGGAGACTACAGAATGTTAAAAAGACAAGCTGACATTGGCATAAACTGTGGCATTCCAAAAGAAAATACATTTATATTAAAAAACGGAGACACTTTAATTCTCAAAAATCATACAATAACAAAAGGAGAAAGTATTCCTGGTGCTGACATATATGTTGATGGAAACAGAATTGGAGAAGTAGGAAGTGCAGTTTTAAAAGACCGTAAAATAATGGCTAATGATGGAATACTAGTTGTAATCGCAAATATCAACATGAAAAATAAAGAGTTACTAATAAAACCAAATATAACAACAAGAGGTTTTATATTAGTAAATGAAAATGAAGAACTAATAAGAAAAATAGAAAACAAAGCGGAACAAATTATTAAAACCGGTTTAAACGATTCAAGAATAAACTACAACAATTTAAAATCTAGTATTTCTGAACAACTATATCCATATATAAATGAATTAACAGGTAGAAAACCAATAATTTTACCTATAATTTTAGACATTAAAAGATAACAATAAATTAACTTGTTATCTTTTTTCTATTAAAAAAAGAAGAAACATTATTTTGCTTCTTCTTGTGCTCTTGTTTCTCTAACAACTGTAATTTTTATTGTACCAGGATACTTCATATTTGCCTCAATTTGTTCTTTTACTTCACGAGCAATTTTGTGAGCACCTAAATCATCTACTTCCTCTGGTTTAACAACAACACGTAATTCTCTACCCGCTTGTACAGCAAAAGTTTTTTCTACACCAGGAATAGTATTTCCAACTTCTTCCAATTGTGATAAACGTTTTATATAATTTTCTAGCGAATCATTACGAGCACCAGGACGAGATGCAGATAAAGCATCTGCAATAGAAACAATAATTGAAATAACACTAGTTGCCTCGGTATCACCATGATGAGAAGCAATAGCATTAATAACTACAGAATCTTCATTGTATTTTTTAGCTAAATCAACACCAATTTCAACATGACTACCTTCTATTTCATGATCAATAGCCTTACCTATATCATGTAATAAACCAGCTCTCTTAGCTAAGGTAATATTTTCACCAAGTTCACCTGCTAAAAGACCAGACAAATGAGCAACCTCAATAGAATGTTGCAATGCATTTTGACCATAGCTAGTTCTAAAATGTAATTTACCAATTATTTCAATTAATGCAGGATCAAACTTTGTAAGTCCTAATTCAAAAGTCGCTTCTTGTCCATATTCAATAATCTTTTGCTTCATGTCTTTGCAAACTTTATCATATAATTCTTCAATTCTCGTAGGATGTATACGTCCATCCTTAATCAAATTTTCTAAAGTGACACGAGCAATTTCTCTACGTAAAGGATCAAAACTAGAAATAACAACAGCTTCAGGAGTATCATCAATAATTAAATCAACACCAGTTATAGCTTCAATAGTTCTTATATTTCTACCTTCTCTACCAATTATTCTACCTTTCATTTCATCAGTAGGCAAATCAACAACTGTAACAGTTTGATCATTAGCAATATCAGCAGCATATTTTTGCATAGAAGTAACAATAAGTTCCCTTGCCATCTTATCAGCATTAAGTTTAGCATCATTTTCAGCTTCCCTTATATACTCTGCAATTTCTTTACTCATATTATCTTTTACTTGACTCATGACCAAATCTCTTGCCTTTTCTTTACTAAAACCAGAAATCTTTTCTAACAATTCTAATTGTTCTTTTTTAATTTCCTCCACTTTACTTTTCTCATTTTGGATTTCAACTTGTTTTTCAGAAAGTTTTTCATCACGTTCATCCAAAGCTGCCTCACGCTTTTGAAGCATTTCATCTCTCTTATCTATATTTGATTCACGTTGAAGTAAACGCTTTTCAGAATCTTTCAATTCCTCTTTCTTTTCACGAATTTCCTTATCCAAATCCATTTTTAATTTGTGAGCTTCTTCTTTCTGTTCAATAGCTGAATCTCGCTTAATTTTCTCAACATCTTTTTTTGCCTGGGCAATTAAAGCTTCAGCTTTCTTAGTTGCTTTACTTACTTTTAAACTATTTATAACAAACGCTACAATAAATCCAATTAGCAATCCAAGTGCTACAAGTAAAATGGAGAATAATGTATTATCATTCATAACATTCCTCCATCTAGACCATAAAATCATAATCTAATTATATTGTAGAGTTATTTTAAATCCTTGTCAAGAAAAAGAAAATACAACTAAAAATTAAAAGTTCAATAAAACATTGAACTTAAAACAAACTTATTAATTAAAATAATTATATATAACATCATAATCACAATAAGGAACTTTTCCTTCAGCAAGAGCCATATAATTATCACGACCCTTCCCAATAACTAAAACAACATCACCAAATTGAGCCATATCAAAAGCCTTATAAATTGCCTTACCTCGATCCACAATACGTTCATAATTATTGCTACTGCAAGAAGAAATCATATCATCAATAATTGAATTAACATCTTCATTTCTAGGATCATCCATAGTGAAAATAACATAATCCGACTTTTCCAGCACTAATTTACCTATCCTACTACGTTTTTCTTTCTCTCTACCACCAGCAGCACCTGTAACTGTTATTATTCTCTTATATTTTCCCAAAACAGAAGTTAACAAACTATCAATAGCATTATATGTATGAGCATAGTCTAAAATAATATCAAAATTTTGCCCAAAGAAAAGCCTCTCGCCTCTTCCTAAAACAAAATTAATATTTTTAATCTTATTTAATAAAATATCAGTAGGAATTTTCATATAAAGACCAATAATAAAAGCTAAACAAATATTATATGCATTATATCTACCAAACAAAGGACTATGAATTTCATATTCAGAAACTTTATCTTTTATAACAAAATTAATCCCATTCTTTTCCTCATGAAAATTAGAAATTATATAATCATTATCAGCATTAAAACCAAATGTATACAAATTATTACATTGTAAAGTTTTACAATTTCTATCATCACCATTTACAAATACAATACCATTCTTTTTCAATTGATTTACTAAAGAAAATTTACACATTTTATAATTATCAAGAGTTTTATGAACATTTAAATGATCTTCCGTAATATTAGTGATAGCAACAATGTCAAAAAACAAACCATCAACTCGTTTATGTAAAAGTGCCTCACTAGACACTTCCATAGAAACGGCTTTACAATTATTACTTTCAATAATTGACATACACTTATATAGTTCAGATATACAAGGTGTCGTATTATTAGTATGATAACTTTGTCCATTAACAAAAAGTCCATTAGTCCCTATATAAGCACAATTAAAACTATCAAACAATATTTGTTGAACAATAGAACTAGTAGTAGTTTTACCATCAGTACCTGTAATACCAATTAAAGAAACATCGTCCAAACTAACATCATAAAATCTTTTGCAAATTTTCGAATAAACATCATTAATATTCTCAACTAAAATATAAGGAATTTCAACATCAACTTTTCTATCAACAACTAAAGCAACCGCACCATTTTCAATTGCTAAATCTATAAAATCAAAATGATCAACATTATAGCCCTTAGTAGCAACAAATAAGTATCCTTGTTTAATATCATGAAAATCATCAGAAACACCAAAAACATCAATATCTAAATCACATTGCAAAAGATTACTAATTTTTTTCATAAATCACCTTATTTCTAGTAATAATATATGCAAATAAACTAGAAAAATTATTTTTTAGGTGCACTAGAATCATCATTTTTTTTCAAAGATATATCATAATATTCACGAACCTTTTGTTCTATTTCATTACATAATTCTGCATTTTCTTTTAACAATAATTTTACATTTTCTTTACCTTGACCAAGTTTTTCATCATTATATGAATACCAAGCACCTGTTTTATTAACAATTCCTGCTTCGCTTGCTAAGTCTATAATTTCGCCCTCTTTAGAAACACCTTCTCCATACATAATATCAACAACAGCAGTTTTAAAAGGCGGTGCAACTTTATTTTTAACAACCTTAATTGTTGTTTTATTACCAACAACACCATCACCCATTTTTAACTGTTCATTACGTCTAATATCAAGTCTAACAGAAGAATAAAATTTTAAGGCACGTCCTCCAGGAGTTGTTTCTGGATTACCAAACATTACACCAACTTTTTCACGTAATTGATTAATAAAAATACAAGTTGTATTAGTTTTATTTATAGTACCTGATAATTTCCTTAACGCTTGAGACATTAGTCTTGCTTGAAGTCCAACATGTGAATCTCCCATTTCTCCATCAATTTCAGCTTGAGGAACAAGTGCAGCAACAGAATCAATTACAATTATACTAACTGCTTCACTCCTAACTAAGGCTTCACAAATTTCAAGAGCTTGCTCTCCAGTATCTGGCTGTGACAATAACAGCTCATCAATATCAACACCTAAACGTTCAGCATAAACTGGATCAAGAGCATGTTCTGCATCAATAAAAGCCGCCCTCCCACCTAATTTTTGATGTTCAGCAATAGCATGTAAAGCAAATGTTGTTTTACCAGATGATTCTGGACCATAAATTTCAATGATTCTACCTCTAGGATAACCACCAACACCTAAAGCTATATCAAGAGATAAACAACCAGATGAACAAACATCAACTTTCATATGCTCCTTATCTCCAAGCTTCATAATTGAACCTTTCCCAAATTGTTTTTCAATATCATTCAATACTTGTTCTAAAGCCTTATCTTTAGAAACTTCTTTATTAACTGCTTTCATATTTCCTCCTAGTTAAATAACTTACAATACTATTGTATAATAATTAAAATTAAAAATCAATACTTTTTACGAACAATTGTTTTATTAAAATTATTATATTATCTTTATGAAAATGAAAAAATCCTTTATATAAAAAGGATTTTTTAAACTTTTTTACTATCTAATTTTCTTTTTTCTTAGTTGGAAAAATTATTTTTTTATTCATACTAAAATACTGACAAGCCGAAATTATAGACATAACACATGCAAAATATAATAATAATTCATTAACATTAATATTTATAAATTCAAATGGCATATTATAGAAAAATGTTAAAGCAACACCAGTCATTAAAGACGCTGTCTTAATTTTTCCAGAACCAATCGCAGCAACTACTTTTCCTTTACCTGCAGCTTCCATTTTAATTGCATTAACAACTATATCTCTCAAAACGATTATAACTGGAATAATTTCATTAATAAAACCTTGGGCAGCCAAAATAATTAAAGCAGCATTAACCAAAACCTTGTCAGCAATAGCATCTAACATTTTTCCAGTATCCGTAATAAGATTATATTTTCTAGCAATCATCCCATCCAAAAAATCAGTAATACTAGCAATAATAAAAATTACACCAGCAATAAGATACTGCAATTCAACAGGTGAAGAAACACCTGAAATATTATACTGTGGAAACTGAATTCCTACAGCATAAAAAGGAAAAACTAATAAAATAATTAAAATAACAGATAAAATCAAACGTAAAACTGTAAGTTTATTAGGCAAATTCATAAATAATATTCCTTTCTTCTTTAGTCAATAACTCACTAGTTCTATCAGGTGCCCTATTGACTGTACTAATAATTATATATAATATACAAAAAATAATAAATATTAAAATAAAAGCCAAAATGAAAGGCCAAATTCCAACTTTTTTCTTATATTCCTTGGTATAAGGCGAAGTTGCTTTTTTTTCTTCTTCTTCCATCTTTTTTTTAGCCATCATAATATCATCTAACGAAATCTTTGAAGTATGTTCAAATAAAAAACCATTAAATTCATCAATTACCTTTTCTGGATTAAGTCCTAAATATTTGGCATATTGCCTAACTATTTCTTTTAAATCATAAATGTCTTTAAAAGCTTTTACATTTCCAGACTCTATATTTTCGAGTTGTATTGTCGAAAGATCCAAATCTTCTGCTGCCTCTGCTATACTAACACCATTCTCAACACGAGTTCGCTTCAAATACTCGCCCAACTCTTTCACATTAACACCTCACATAATAAACAATAATATAAATAAGCCATGTTCTGTTCTTAGTCTCCTAAGCGACAAACATTTATCTACCATTTCTGGTCTCTAATCAGATTCATTTTTCTTCATAGAACTCCCCTACCAAAATTTGGGTTTCTCGCTCGTTGGGTTTACCGCGTTTCACTTTTTCTGTTTCCAAAAAAATCGTCACTGTGGCACTTTATGGTTTTGTATCATATCCAAAGACTTAGATACAAACTCCGCCGTTAGCAAAGCTACCCTAGGTTATTTATTCCCTAGGAACGATCACTACAGTCATCTCAGACTGTGCGAGCATGGACTTTCCTCAAGGATTGTAAAAATCCCAGCGTTTGTCTATATATTAATTGTTTTCCCTTTCTTCTTTTTCTCTCATATTAGCATAAACCAATTTTTCAAGTTGAGACAACCTACGAATAACATCAACATTACTAATTTCCATATTATCATTATTACGAACAACTTCCATACTTAATTTAGAATTACGAAGTTCTTGTTTTAAATTAACAATTTCAGCCATTAAATCAGCCTTTTCTTTTTCTAAATTATTAATTATATCAAAAAATTGTTCATAATCACCAATGATAGTATCTAAAAATTGATCTACTTCCTTTAATCGATAACCACGCGTATCAATTTTGAATTCTTTTTCCAAAATATCTTGTGGCTTAAGTGTAATTCTATTTTGATACATTTCATCACCAATCCCTTACAGTAATATTATGTCATTAATGACTATTTTTGTCAATTGTTAACCTATTCAAAGCATAAGTTAATTTAGTACTAATCTTAATATAATCCATATCATAAATCATTTTATTAATTAATCTAACAACCTCAAAGTTATTCATCATATCACCCATATACATAATACTATAAAAAAAATAAGTAATCATAAATTCGACAATATAAGCTATTTTTTTCAACAATTAACCAATAATAAACGTAATAAAATATTTATAATATAAATTATAGAAAAATTGAACATATTATAGTATAATAAACAATAGGTGATGTGATGAACTATCCAAACGGTATTACAAAAAGCAATAACAACCATGAAATTGTATTCAGTAATAGAGGAATGGCACTAGAAGAAGACTTAAATTCAACAAATGAATATTATTGTAGTATTGACAAAGCCTATATATATAAAAAGCCAACACCAATAAAAATTACAAAAGTAAATTACCCTTCAAGAGACAAAGCTGTAATTACACAAGCCTTTTTTACAGTTCCATCAACTACAGACTATAATGGTATATATAAAGGAAAATACATTGACTTTGAAGCAAAAGAGACAAAAAATAAAACTTCATTTTCATTAAGAAATATTCATCCTCATCAAATACAACATTTAAAAAATATATATAATCATAAAGGAATAGCCTTTCTAATAGTACGATTTACAAGTATAAACGAAACTTATTTATTAATGGCTAAAGATTTTATAGAATTTATTGACAACAATAAAAGAGAGTCAATACCTATATCTTATTTCAAAGAAAAAGCCCATTTAATCAAAGAAGGCTATATACCAAGAATCGATTATTTAAAAATAATTGATAAGTTTATTGGAGGTATTTAAAATGCAAAAAAAAGAAATAAAAAGAAGAAAACCTAATAGCAAGACTAAAACAATAAAACATAATAGTAATTCTAAAAATACAAAAAACATAAAAAAACGTACATCAATATCATCAAAAGAAGAAAAAAAAGCAAAATTAATTTGTTTAATAGTATTTGTAATTATTATTCTATTATGTTATTTCACACTAGGAACCTTTTTCGCATTATTAACAGGTATAGGTATTGCTATAATAGTAGGTACTGCTAAATTATTAGAAAAATGTAAAAATGCAAAAAGAGCAAGAAAAATCATAAAAGTATTATTAATAATTATTTTATCACTAGGAATAATTATTTTAGGCGTATTTACAGCTTTTCTAGTCTACATAAAAATTGATGCAGATCCAAAGTATATAAAATCGAAACTAGAAACCCAAGAGAATTCTATATTTTTAGACATTAATGGAGAAGAATATGCAAAACTCGGAAGTGAAATGCGTGACAAAGTAAAATATCAAGAACTACCAGAAGTATTAATAGATGCCATAGTAGCAACAGAAGACTCAAGATTCTTTCAACATAATGGATTTGATGCTCCTAGATTTTTAAAAGCATCCATTGGCCAAGTAACTCAAAAGCTTTTCCATATAGGATCAAACGCTGGTGGAGCTTCTACTTTAACTATGCAAGTTGTAAAAAACAGTTTAACAAACGCTTATGCAACAGAAGGATTAGATGGTATAGTTCGTAAATTTGAAGATATTTACCTAGCAATATTTAAACTAGAAAAAAACTGCAGTAAAGAAAAAATAATTGAATACTATGTTAATAACCATTATCTAGGTGGAAACATATATGGAGTTCAAGAAGCTGCCGAAACATATTTTGGAAAAACAGTAAGCGAACTAAACATAAGTGAAGCCGCAACCTTAGCCGGTATGTTTAAATCACCAGTATACTACAACCCTATTGATCATCCAGACCGTGCAGAAGAAAGAAGAAAAACAGTATTATACCTAATGAAAAGACATGGTTACATAACAGAAGAAGAAGAAAAAATAGCAAACAGTATTCCAGTATCATCACTAATAGTAACTGAAAGTAACACTACATTAAATAGTAAATATTCTGGATATATTGATACCGTAGTTGACGAATTAGATAAAAAATATGGTGTTAATCCATATACAACACCATTAGTAGTATATACAAACTTAGATAGAACTAAACAAGATGGTGTCAACAGTGTCATGAATGGTGAAAGCTATTCATGGATAAATGATAAAGTCCAAGCCGGAGTAGCTGTACTAGATTCACAAACCGGTAAAATTTTAGCAATTGGAAACGGACGAAACATTGGAGACCGATCAGCGAATAAAAAAGGTCAATGGAATTATGCCACAAAAAACAAAAGACAACCAGGTTCAACCGCTAAACCATTATTCGACTATGGACCAGGAATTGAATACAATAACTGGTCAACATACACATTATTTGAAGATGCACCGTACACATATTCAGATGGAAGATCTATAAAAAACTGGGATGGTGGATATTTTGGAACAATAACACTGCGAAAAGCACTTTCAACATCTCGTAATATTCCAGCACTTAAAGCCTTCCAGCAAATTGACAATAAAAAAGTAATAGAATTTGTTACCAATTTAGGAATAACTCCAGAAATTGAAGACGGAAAAATACACGAGGCACACTCAATCGGAGCATTTACAGGAACAAATCCTTTAGAAATGAGTGCCGCTTATGCAGCTTTCTCAAACGGCGGATATTATAATGAGCCTTACAGCGTAAGTAAAATAGTATATAAAAACACCAATGAAACAAAAGAACACAATAGTGATAACTATATTATAAAACGTAAAGCAATGTCTGATTCCACAGCCTTTATGATAACAAGCGTTCTTCAAGACGTCAGCCTAAATGGTGGAAACCCTACCAACGTTGCCAGAAAAACTGGAACAACAAATTATGATAGTAAAACTATGGATGATAAAAATCTGCCTTGGGATGCAATCAGAGACTCATGGATAATTGGCTATTCTACCAAAACAGTAATCGGATTATGGTATGGATATGACTTTATTGATAGCGAATATTGCCTACATAATATTCCAGCAACAATCCAAAAAGACAAAATATTCAATGCTCTAATAAATTCTGGAGCCATGGAATCAAATCGTGAAGCATTTAAACAACCTTCAAGTGTTGTTAAAGTTGGAATAGTTGAAGGATCAAATCCAGCAAAACTAGCAGGTTCTACTTATACCGGTTCAATAGTATATGAATACTTTAAAAAAGAATACGTTCCAGAAGAAACTTATGTCGAAGAAAAACTAGACGCACCTAAAGACTTTACCGTTAAATACAACAAAAATACAAAAAAAGTTACTATGAGTTGGAAAGCCGTAAGCACCTCAGGCATAGACGATAAAAATTATGGAACCTTTGGATATAACATCTACTACGGTTCAACTCTAATTGGCTTTACAGAAAAAACATCATTCACATATACACCAACATCAACACCATACGGAACGTACAAAGTAATGGCAACTTATAAAAGTTATTCAGGTGTAACAAGTCAAACCGCCACATATAAATTAGAAGAAGAACAAGAAGATGATCTAACACTAGAATATATCGGACCAACAATAATTCCTGCTACTGGTACATTAACATTAAATACAGAAGACTTTATTGTAAAAAATAATGGAACAACAGTTAGCGCTACAGTTGAATCTTGTACTCCAAGTGCAGTCTTAATACCAGGCGATAAAATAATTGCTTGCACGGTTAACTATCAAGATCAAAGAAAAGTTCTCTCTACAACAATTTCAACCAGTAAAGAAACATCAGAATAAAAAATACTAGTCCAACTAGTATTTTTTTTGACATATATTTTTTAACCTACATTCATCACATAAAGGCTTCACCGCTTTACAATAATATCTACCAAACAAGACTAATTGTAAATGCCTTTTAGACCAAAGATCTTTTGGAATTTTTTTCATAAGTTTTTTTTCTATAACAAAAACATTATCACTGACCGATACCAAACGTAATCGTTTAGAAACTCTCTCTACATGAGTATCAACAGCAATAGCAGGAACATCATAAAACTCACTTAAAAATACATTAGCAGTTTTTCTACCAACACCAGGTAAAGATTCTAACTCTTCCCTACTTTTAGGAACAAAGCCATTATAATCATCACATAAAATCCTAGCTATATTTAAAATATAATTAGCCTTTTTATGATATGAACCTATAGGCTTAATAATCCGTTCCAAATCATTAATAGAAGCATCTTTTAACTCCTCTAAACTAGGATAAAAACCAAACAACTCTGGTGTAACAGAATTAACTCGCTTATCAGTAGACTGTGCACTTAAAACAATAGCAATTAATAATTCATAATCCTTACTATAATTAAGCTCACAATGAGGATTTGGAAATAAATAATCAAGATATTCACCAATTTCATTCATCATCTTCAAACCAATCCCAATCTACAATATCAATATCAACATCACTAGAAATATCATCTTTTGCCTTATTTCTCTTCTTTCTATTATTTTCAACATCTTTAACGCTCTTAATTCCTAACTTAGACCATTCATATAAAATTTTATCTATATACCTCAAATTAGAAACACCATTGTAAGTAGCTTCTTTAATAGCTTCTTGAATTATTTCCTCACTAATATCATTATCAAGCCAAGCCCTAATAATTTCATATTCCATAGGACTAAGAGTTCTTCCAAATTCTTTTTCAATAATTTCATATATATTAGAACTTCCACTTAAAGAATCATTATTTACCTGTTCAATCGTAATAAGAGAAAGTTTACTATAAAAATCATCAAGTAAAATAACCTCTTCCATAAGACCCTTATCATTTTTCATAACTTCAACACGTATAAAACGTTTATCACTAAGAATACTTATATAATTCATAATATCTTTCATTTCTAAATTTAAATCAGAAGAAAATTTACTAGGATCAAATAAAAACTTATTACCCTGATTATATAAATACATCAAAAACAAAAACTCACCTATTTCAAGCTTTAAATCCTTATAATGTTGCAATATAAAAAGAGGGATAACAATATTACCTTGCTTAAAAATATTTATTAATTTAGCACTTTTCATTATATCACCTCTCAAATAACAATTATAAATTATTATATATCAATCCTTATATTTAGCAACAATATATTTTAAAATATCTTTCTCTTTATTTTTTACACGTCTATATAAAACAACATAAATCAAATCATCATATATATCCTTTAAATAACCAGCAGGTTCCTTATTTAAAACTTTTGTTATTTTATCACAAGAAATATCTAAATCCTTTTTAGAATGTATAGTCAAATTAGCATATGATTTTGTAATTTTTTTCTTATCAATACCCTTAATACCACCAGCAATACAATTTACATAAAGCCCATATTTATATAAAGCCATAGGATCCAAATTATTAAGTTTTAAAGCCTCATTTACATTTTTAATAAGTTCCTTTTCATTACTAGAAAAAGGATACTTATCAACAACATCCAAAATACTCCATACAGAAATTAAATCATCGGTATTTTTAATATCCTTAAGCCGCATAAGTTCTAATTCCTTATCCAAACCAAGTTCTACTAATAACTTAATTCCTTTCATACTATTACTACAAGTAAATATTTTATCTAACTCTTCTTTTTTTCTATAATAAGACAAATTCTTCAATAAATATTTACATTCATGAATAGCAGAAATAACATCCTCATCCAAATTAAAATCAAGTATAGTAGCAAATCTAACAGCCCTTAATATTCTAAGACAATCCTCTTCAAACCTTAATCTAGCATCACCAATAGTTCTAATAACTTTCTTATCAAGATCACTTCTACCATCCAATAAATCTATTATTTTACCATCTTCATCCATACAAATAGCATTAATAGTAAAATCTCTTCTTAATAAATCCTCTTTAAGACTATTTATATATTTAACCTCAGCAGGTCTCCTATTATTAATATAGCTAATATCTTTTCTAAATGTTGTTATTTCAAACCTAATACCTAACTTTATAACCGTTACAGAGCCATAGTCTTCTGCCGGCAAACAACTATCTTCAAAAATTTCTTTAATTTCCTTAGGAGTCGCATTAGTTGCTATATCAATATCATGTGACTCTATACCTAATAAATGATCTCTAACAAAACCACCAATTATATATGATTCAAATCCTTTTGAATTAATCTCTTTTATAAAATTTAACGCAGCTTCTAGCATTTAATATCACCATCTCATAATTATTATACCAAATATCCAAGCATCTAACAATAAAACATTACTCTCAATTACAAATCAATCCCAAAAAAAGAACCATATAACTATATGGCTCTAACCTTACAACAATTAATTTACTGCGTCTTTTAATGCAGTACCAGCTTTGAAAGTAACAGCTTTTCTAGCAGCAATTTTAACAGTCTCACCAGTTCTTGGATTACGTCCTTCACGAGCAGCTCTTGAAGATACTGCGAAAGTACCAAATCCAACTAGTGGAACTTTATCTCCCTTTACTAATGCTTCAGTAATAGCAGCAAAAGTAGCATCAATTGCTCTAGTAGCATCTGCTTTAGTTAATCCTGCAGCAGTAGCAACAGCTTCTACTAATTCAACTTTTTTCATAAAAATAATACCTCCCAAATGTTAATTAAGCATAACTTATGCTTACATATAAAACTTATCATGTTTTACTATAAAAATCAAGAAATATCAAAGAAATTTACAAAGTTTTACTAAGCTTATCATTGATAGATGCAAGTAAAGCAATAATATGCCCTATCGCAAAAACAAATAAGCAAAATAGAAAACTTATAAACCAAAATACAATCATCAAAAAGAAGTTAAACTCCGTAGCCACACATATATCACTATATAATGTTGCAGTGGAACTACAGGCTGGAAATAAATTACCTAGCACTATTCCAAACGCAAAACAAAGTATATAAGTAACAATAGCAAACTTTTGATAACCATTAAATTGATACTTTCCTACTTCCTTTTCAATTGAATTTAATTTAGGAAGATCTTTTTTACTTTTATTAATTTCTTCAAACATATTCATATTACTTACTTCCCTTCTTTAAATTCTTATTTGAATCTTTCTTATCTGAATCTTTCTTATCTGACTCTTTTTTATCTATCTTTTTTACTTTATCACTCTTATTATCAGAATCAATTAAATCTCCAATTTTCTCACCAACATCATCTATCTTATCACTAATAGTATCAGTAACTTCTGAAATTTTTTCACCAATATCATCAGCTATATCATTAACTTTTTCACGATACTTATCAAAATTTCCATCATTCTTAATATTTTTCTTTTTTAAATCTAAATAAACCCTATATAAATATATGTACCTAGCAAATAAAATAATATAAATACAATCAAACGTTGCCAAAACAGTACCATTAAATGTAGCTGTAGAAATAAGATTAACAGTAAATAATATTACCTCAATTATCACTATAGCATAAAAGAACCATTCGTTTGTAAGTTCATTAAATGGTGACTTACTTAAACTAAATTCTTTCCAAAGTCTAGTACCTCTCATAAATGTATGAAAGAAATAAACAAGAATTAAAGTATGAATAGCAAGTGATAATAAAGTTGCCAAATTAAAGGTTTGAAAAACAGTTAAAATAGAAGTAATAAATGTAATAAAAAATACAACTATCATTAATATATTAGAATAATCAAAATACTTTTTACCAAACTTTGTCTTAAGTGCAACAAAATATACCAAAGCAATCATATAAGTAATATTATGATTAAGTATATCCTGAAACATTCTTAAAGCATTTATATTACTATTAATTGAAAAAGACTGACTACTTAATATAATTACTGAAATCATCAAAATAATTAACCAAGTAATAATATTTGGATTATCATACCATTCAACATTACTCTTTTTTTCTTCTAAATTCATTAAATCACCTTCCCATAATAAGTATATCACAAATCAAAATAGATACTATAAATAAAGTAAAATTTCTTTTAAAGTTTACAAATATATGCTATAATTAATGCTGAATTGGAGGGATACTATGTCACTACCCGTAGTAGCTTTAGTTGGAAGACCTAATGTTGGTAAGTCAACTCTATTTAATAAAATTGTTGGAAAAAAAATTTCTATAATTGAAGATACACCTGGAGTAACAAGAGATCGTATCTACCAAGAAGCAACATATAATAAAAAAAAGTTCTACTTAATAGATACAGGTGGAATAGATACAAGTACTGAAAAATTTAATGATGAAATAAAAATGCAAGCTGAAATAGCAATAAAAGAAGCAGATGTTGTCATATTTATTGTAGATGGAAAAGAAGGTTTAACAACAAATGACTTAACCGTAAAAGAAATACTTAGAAAAAGTCAAAAAAAAGTAGTTGTTGCTATAAATAAAATGGATGTTAAAGAAGCAGAAAATAATATATATGATTTCTATGAATTAGGATTTGATACATATATACCAATTAGTAGTATTCATAACATTGGCTATGTAGAATTAATGGATACAGTAACTAATGACTTTAAAGAAAAAGAAGAAAAAACAGATGATAGATTACGTTTTTCGATAATAGGAAGACCAAACGTCGGAAAAAGTAGTTTAATGAACGCATTATTAAATGAAGAAAGAGTTGTTGTATCTGATATTGCTGGAACAACAAGAGATTCAATAGATTCCGTTTTAAAGTATCATAATGAAGAATACATATTAATTGATACAGCTGGCATGAGAAAAAAAGGAAAAGTATTTGAAAGTATCGAAAAGTATAGTCTAATTAGATCATTAAAAGCTATAGATAATAGCGATATATGCTTAGTTGTAATAAATGCAGAAGAAGGAATAACAGAACACGATAAACATATTGCAGGATATGCAATCGAAAAAGGAAAAGGACTAATATTTGTAGTAAACAAATGGGACACTGTAACAGATACCACACTAGAAGAGTATGAAAAATTAATGCGTGCTGAATTTCAATTTGCTACATATGCACCTATCGTATACTTATCAGCACTTACAAAAAAAAGAATACATACACTAATGCCAGAAGTAATAAAAGTTGCAGAAAATATCAAAAAAGAAATTAAAACAAGTCTAATAAACGAAGTAATATTAGATGCATATCAACTAAATATTCCACCTTCATATAAAGGAAAAAGACTAAAAATATATTTTACTTCTCAAACCGGAACAAAACCACCAAAATTCACATTTAGAGTTAATAGTAAAGGACTAGTACATTTTTCATATGAAAGATATTTAGAAAATAAAATTAGAGAAAATTTTGATTTTACAGGCACACCAATTGTACTACAATTTAAAAATAGAAATGATGAAAATTAGAGGTAAATATGATAATAGGAAATAATTTTACAAACAACCCAAGAAAAAACTTTGAAAGTTCAAACTTTAATAAGCCCAAAACAGAAGGAAATAAATTTAAAGAAAGAACTGTAAATAACAACTTTTCTAACAATATGTTAACAAAAGATATATCTTCATTTAAATATGCAAATATTGAAAACAAAAATGAAGTATATGATAAGTCATTAGCTATATTACATGATCGTCTAAAAAATAATACAATAACTTTCGAAGAATTTAATAGGCAATGTCAACTATTAGCAAACAAAAGAAATAAAAACCAATAAGAACAAAATGAAATACTCCTACATATAATTATGTAGGAGGTTTTTTATGTTTGGAGATAATTTTTTCAAAAGAGTTGAAAAAAAAACAAATATAAATAAAGAAACTATATTATCTTTAGCAGACAAATTACAAAGAAGTAATATGAAAGATGAAAATACTTTAAGAGAAGTAATAAAAGATATAAGTACAATGACAGGAAAAGAAGTATCTAAAGAAAAAGAACAAAGAATAATTGATGCCATAAAAAAAGACAATATCCCTAAAGATATTGGCAATATGTTTTAATCAATTTATTCGACTTCTATTCTCTTATGATCAAAAACTACAAATGTAGCAAATATTGAAACTAATATTAAAGAACAAATTACATAAGCAATAGAAAGTCCAGTATCAGGATTATCATCAAGAACACTCTTATTAGAAATAGCTACAGTACTATAAACATGACTATAATTATCATCATCACCTACTACACTAGCTTTATAAAAATATTCTTTTCCTTTAGAAATATCATTATCATAAAAATAATTATAACCATCACAAGCAACTGTGCCAATCAATGTATAATCACCAGATTTAATCTCAGAACGATAAATATTACAAATCGGAATTTCTTGAACAAAATCTTCAATAAAAGAATATACAATATCAACACTAAGAGTTACACGAGAATCACTAACATCACCAAAGTTAATAATAGGAAGATCTATATTAGGATTATACGTTTGACCATAAGTACTAACTAAATTAGCTATCTTTTCTTTATCAAAAGAAACCTTAAATTTTTTAACCATAGTAGAAGTTAAAGTAGTATCATCATCATTAAGAATAGTAAAATTTCTCGTTGTAAAAACAATACCATATTTATCATAGTTTTCTTCATTAAAATTATTATTATAAAACCAAGAAAAAACATTTTCAACTTCTTCTTCAGTATATCCTAAAGACAAAAGCTCTAAATAAAATAAGTCAACATAAGCTCCTGCATTATTATAAAAAAATTCTTCATACTCTTCTTCTGTACCATTATATTCAATACCAAAATAAGTATCAGTATAAGGAACAGAATAAAGAAGTTTATCAACATCAGTATAGTGATATATCAAAAAAGCACTATTAACCTTATCATTAACAAGATTATGCTTATTAGTCTCCTTAGTATAATAATCAATAATTTCATCAGGAGTAACAAGATCAAGTGCAGAAACATCAACAGTATTAAAACACCATAACAATATAAAACAAATAATTAAAGAAAAAAACCTTTTCACAAACAATCACCTCTATAATTAAACCAAGTATAACATAAAACTAAATAAAATAACAAATATTTCTACACATAAACAGTTCTTTTTTATCAAACAAACTCATAATCTTTACTGTATAAGGAGAATGTATATGGATAAACAAGAAATAATAAAGAATATTGCGAAAAGAACAAATGGAGATATTTACTTAGGTGTCGTTGGTGCAGTAAGAACTGGAAAATCAACATTTATAAAACGTATGGTCGAAACGTTAATTGTTCCTAATATAGAAGATGAATACGAAAGAAAAAGAGCCTTAGATGAGATACCCCAAAGTGCAGCAGGTAAAACAATTATGACAACAGAACCTAAATTTGTTCCAAATAACGCTGCTAATATAAAGATAGATGACTTTAGTTGCAACATCAGATTGATTGATTGCGTTGGTTACATGATAGATAAAGCTCAAGGAGCAACAGACGAAAATGGACCAAGACTAGTCAAAACACCTTGGTATACAGAAGAAATTCCATTCGTAGAAGCTGCTGAAATAGGAACAGAGAAAGTAATAAAAGATCATTCAACAATTGGTATAGTAGTAACTACAGATGGCTCTATTGGAGAATTTGATAGAAACGACTACATAGAAGCAGAAACAAGAGTTATAGAAGAATTAAAAAACATTGGCAAACCATTTATTATAATCTTAAACACTACCCATCCTACACTACCAGAAACAGAAAAATTAGCAGACAAATTAAAAGAAGAATACAAGGTTCCTGTACTTCCAATAAGTGTAGAAGCCATGAACGAAAAAGATATGTATAATATTTTAAAAGAAGCATTATATGAATTTCCAGTATTAGAAGTAAAAGTAAATATGCCAGAATGGATTGCTATCTTAAACCATGATCATGAAGTAAAGAAAAGTTATATTGAGTCAATAAAAGAAAGTGTTATAGAAATAGATAAATTACGAGATATAGATAATATAATAAGTCATTTTTTAACAAATCCAATGATAGAAAAAAGCTATCTATCAGATGTAGATCCATCTACTGGAATAATAACAGTTAACTTAAGTGCAAATGCCGAGCTCTATAACAAAACACTAACTGATATAATTAAAATAGACGTAAAAAATAAAGCCGACTTATTATCCCTATTTCAAGACTATAGTATTGCAAAAAAAGAATACGATCAAATAAAATATGCCCTAAAAATGGTTAAACAAACAGGCTATGGTGTTGCTACCCCATCAATTGAAGACATGAAACTAGATAAACCAGAGATAATAAAACAAGGACCTAGATATGGTGTAAAACTTAAAGCTGTAGCACCATCTATACATATGATAAGAGTAGACGTAGAATCAACATTTGAACCAATAATAGGTAGTGAAGTACAAAGTAAAGAATTAATAGATTATCTAATGAAAGATCATGATAATAATCCAAATGAGATATGGAAAAGTGAAATATTTGGTAGAAGTTTAGATTCAATAGTACAAGAAGGAATACAATCAAAAATTAATCTCATGCCAGATAATATTAGATTTAAACTACAAACAACTCTAAGCAAAGTAGTAAACAAAGGCTCTAATAACATGATAGCAATAGTAATATAAGAATCGAAAGATTCTTTTTCTTTTCAATTAATATAAAAACTACTATTTAACATTTTAATAACCTCATCACCATAAATAACTCTTCCAAATTCAATAACTTTAGAAACATCAACATCCTTAACTAAACAATAATACTTATTATTATAAAACCTAATATTATCAATCCCTTCTAAAATAAAATAATCCTCTGTCTCAAAATAAAAAATATCATCAAACAAAATAAGCACCCTTAAATCCAATGAATTAGAATAATCTATATCATCAATTTTATAAATATCAATAAACAAGCCAACTTCTTCACAAACATGAACTTTTACTTTATAAAAACCCTTTAAATTAAGTTTACTCTTATATTTAATAATAATATTTTTTACTTGTTCAATTAAACTTTCCTTTTCCAAACTGTTAACATAAAAAATATTAACAAAAATAAAAATATTATTAGAATTAACTTCAATATGCAAAGTTATCACCTAATAATAATATATGAAAAAAGAAAAGTAAGTTTACTCAACTTACTAAGTCTTCCATTTTTTTTAACACTTCTTTAACGCCTAATTTAGTAACACTAGAAAAAACAACTAAGTCATCACCAATTACTAAATCTAAAGTATCTAAAATTACCTTTAAATTTTTCTCTTTTTTACTACCACCAACTTTATCTGCTTTAGTAGCAATAACAGTAACAGGTAAATTATAATATTTTAAAAAGTTATACATTAATAAATCATCTTCAGTAGGTTTCATCCTAAAATCTATCAACATAAAAACCCTTTTTAAAGTATTTCTTTTTTCTAAATACTCTTCTATCATCATTCCAAATTTAGCTTGTGTTTTTTTATCAGTAGCAGCATAACCATATCCTGGAACATCAATCAAATAAAATTGCTCATTTATCTTATAAAAATTAAGTGTTTGAGTCTTACCTGGTTTAGAAGAAGTATGTGCAAGATTTTTTCTAGCAAGAATAGCATTTATAAAACTACTTTTACCAACATTACTTCTACCAACAAGTAAAAACTCTGGCTTTAAATCATCAGGATACTGACTCCTCCTAGTAGCAATAATATCCAATTTAGCATCTTTAATTACCATCTTCTAATATCTCCTCTTTATTATTATATTCCAATAAAAACTGATCTAAATCATTAATTAGTTCCATAGCTTCATCAAATGTTTTTAATTTAACACCAGAAGCTTGCTTATGTCCACCACCATTATACTTTTCTGCGATTTGATTTATACTTGGACCACGAGACCTAATAGAAATTCTAATTTGATCATTTTTTAAATCTTCAGTAATAGTAGCCCAAACCAATACTTTATCAATAAAATTAAAATTATTAACCATATTTCCAGCTGCAGCACTATCAACTTCAAATTTATTAATTATTTCATCAGTTATTTTAATATATCCAAGTTTATTCTCTGTAACAACCATATTAAGAGCTATATATCCTTCTAATCTTACTTCATTTAAAGGTCTCATAAACAATTGTTGATATAATGATGAAATATCAAATTTATATTCTTCTAAATATTCAGAAACCAAACTAAAAGTTTCCGCAGTACAACTATTAAATAAAAATCTATTAGAATCAGAAACTAAACCTGTAAATAAAACTTCTGCAATTTCTTTATTACACTTCAACCCTGTATTTTTTATAATTTTCATTATAACCTCACATGCAGAAGAAGTTGTATCCTCAATTAATTCTAAATCACAAAATTTCTCAATAAAAGGATGATGATCAATTTTAATAGAGTACTTAAAATCATCCACATTAGGACCGTCTATTCTCTTTCTATCCGGAGTATCAACAACTATAAGCAAAGCATTATTTACTTTTTCAAGCTTATCTAATTTACCAAGAAAAGAAAATTTAGCACTACCAGTCCCTACGGCCAATACTTTCTTATCCGGAAAAGTAAGCTTTATTGAATTACGTAAAGCAATCTGACTAGCCATAGCATCAGGATCAACACCAACGTGTCTAGCAATTACAATAGTATCATATTTTTTTATTTCTTTAAAAATTTTCTTATACATCACACATTTCCTATCTATTAATTAAATTATAAGTATCCTTAGCAATCATAAATTCCTCATCAGTAGGAACAACATATACTAATATTTTTGAGTTATCAGAACTAATCTTAATAACAGATTTATCTATTTCAGATATATTATTATCAATAACTAAACCTAAGCAAGATAATCTTTCGCAAACATCTTTAAGTATATCAAAATGACGAATAAAAACATCCGAAGAAAAAGCAATAGCATCACAACCATTCAATAATACATAATACTGAGCTATATAATCAACAATCCTTCTAATAAATTTTTCCCTAGCAATACCAGTTTTATAATCATTAGTTTTGGCCTTTTCAAACACCTCATCCAAATCTCCAGAAAACTCGCTTATACCAAACAATCCAGAACAATTATTTAAATCATCAATAACTTCAGAAGCATTTTTACCTTCCTTTTCCATTATATAAGGAATTATAGAAACATCAACATCTCCAGACTTAGTAGTAGTTATTAATCCAGATAAAGGTGTAAATCCCATAGAATTATCAACACATTTACCATTTAAAATAGCACAAACAGAACCAGTCTTATTACCAAGATGACAACTAATTAATTTATATTCATCACCTAAATCTTTTTTTACTTCTCTAGAAATATATCTATGACTTATACCTTGAAAGCCATACTTTCTTAAGCCATATTCCTTATACCAAGAATATGGAACAGGATATAAATAAATATCATCACTCATATTAACATAAAAAGAAGTATCAAAAACAGCTACTTGTAAAGTATCAGGTAGTATCTTCCTAAATGCTCTAACAACATCTACACTAGCACCATTATAATTAGGAAATTCCTCTTTTAACTTTTCTAATTTATTCATAACATTTTCATTAATCAAAACAGAATTATCATATATATCTTTACCATGAACAATTCTATGACCAATACCATTTATTTCAAATAAAGACTTTATAATATCTAAACTAATTAACTTATCAATTAAAATCGAACTTGCATCTTCATAATTATTTGCATCCACTTCTTGATTAATAATCTGATTATTATACACAATAGAAATAATACTACCTTCAAGACCAATTCTTTCTAGGCGACCATGTGTCAATAAAACCTCATCAATCATATCAAATAAACTAAACTTAAAATAATTATCTGTTGCATCAATAGATAGAATTTTCATGAAATAAAACCTCTCTTTTCCAAACCTATTAATATTATACTACACCAAAATAAATATTACAAATCAAAAGATAGGCCTTTCTCGGTCTATCTTTTAAGCTATAAGAATTATCACTATTTATTTGTATTATAGCTTCCACTAACTTGGTTTAAACCATTTTGTACTAAACGTCTAGTAATTTCACCACCAACTGAACCATTAGCACGGCTAGTAGCATCAGCACCTAAATTTACACCAAATTCGTTAGCTATTTCATATTTCATTTTATCAATAGCTTGTTTAGCACCTGGAACTCTCAT
>CAZIFN010000004.1:3775-40006 GCA_964538205.1 uncultured Mycoplasma sp. | reverse complement strand
GATTTAGAAGAAGAAAAAGATGTAGTAATTAAGATTATGAATGGATTTTAATTTTTAGAAAAATGTTTTATAATTAACTTATAATATTTGAAAGAGGTTTACATAATGAATGAAATAATAATTAAAAATATAGCAGAAGATATAAATGTTAGTGAGAAACAAGTTATAACGGTACTTGAATTACTTAGTGAGGGTAATACAATTCCTTTTATAGCTAGATATAGAAAAGAAGCTACTGGTGCTTTAGATGAAGAAGCAATTAGAAAAATAAATGAAGTTTATGAGTATCAGGTTAATTTATTAAAACGTAAAGAAGATGTTATTCGTTTAATAGATGAAAAAGGTCTTCTTACAGAAGAGTTAAAAAATTCTATATTAGCTTGTTTAAAATTAGTAGAAGTTGAAGACTTATATAGACCTTATAAAGAAAAAAAGAAAACTAAAGCTACAGAGGCTATTGCTTTAGGACTTGAACCTTTAGCTAAGATGATTATGAGTTTTCCTGTTTCTGGTACTTTGGAAGATTTAGCTAGTAAATTTATAAAGGATGATTTAACATTTGAAAAATGTATTGAAGGTGCTAAATATATTATTGCTGAATGGATTAGTGATAACGCTAGTTATCGTAAATGGATAAGAACTTATTTTTATAAGAATGGAATAATTAGTTCTTCTAAGAAAAAGGGTGAGGATTTAGATTCTAATAAAATATATGAAATGTATTATTCTTATCAAGAAGCAATTAAATATATTAAGCCTCATAGAATACTTGCTTTAAATAGAGGAGAAAATGAAAAAGTACTTAGTGTTAGTATTGATGTTTCAAAGGATGAAGTTATTTCTTATTTAGAAAAGAAACTTATTAAAAATAGAGATTCTTTTGTTGTTGATGTTGTAAAAGAAGCTATTAATGATTCTTATAAAAGACTTATTGAACCTTCTATTGAAAGAGAAATTAGAAGTGATTTGACAGAACTTGGTGAAGAAGCTGCTATTGATAATTTTGGGAAGAATTTAGAGGCTTTGTTATTAACTCCACCTATGAAGGAAAAAGTTGTTTTAGCTTTTGATCCAGGATTTGTTAATGGATGTAAACTGGCTGTTGTTGATAAAACTGGTAAATATTTAGATTCTACTGTTATTAAGCCATTTTTAAATGGTAATACAGAGGAAAGAGTTCGTTTATCTAAAGAGGTAGTTGTACAACTTATAAAAAAATATAATGTTTCAATTATAGCGATAGGTAATGGTACTGCTTCACGTGAATCTGAAAAGTTTTGTGCAGAAATGATTAAAGAGTACAATTTAGATTGTAAATATGTAATAGTTTCAGAAGCAGGGGCATCAATTTATAGTGCATCACCAGTTGCGATAGAAGAGTTTCCAGCATTAGCTGTTGAAAAAAGAAGTGCTGTTAGTATAGGAAGAAGATTACAAGATCCTTTGGCTGAACTTGTTAAAATACCACCAGAGGGAATTGGTGTTGGGTTATATCAACATGATGTTTCACAGAAAAAGTTAGCTAATTCACTTGATTTTGTAGTTGAAAAATGTGTAAATAATGTTGGAGTTAATATTAATACAGCGTCTCCTTCACTTTTAAAATATGTTTCAGGAATTACTAAAAAAGCAATTGAAAAAATTATTGATTATCGTGAGAAAATTGGAAGAATTAACTCTAGAGAAGAAATAAAAAGAAAAAAAATATTAACAGATAAAGCTTATGAACAAGCAATAGGTTTTTTAAGAATAGTAGATGGTGATAATATTTTAGATTCTACAGCTATTCATCCTGAAAGTTATGATATTGCACTTAGATTGTTAGATGATTTAGATTGTTCTAAAGATATGATTGGTAAAAGTGATTTAATTAAAAAGTTAGATAATATTAATTTAGAAGAATATAGAGAAAAACTTAATACAGATATTTATACTTTAGAAGATGTTGTTGCTTCACTTAAAAAGCCTAATTTGGATCCAAGAGATGAAATGCCACAACCTTTACTTAAGAGTGATGTTTTGGATATTAAAGATTTAACATTAGGTATGAAATTACAAGGTACTGTTAGAAATGTAGTTGACTTTGGTGCTTTTATTGATATAGGACTTCATAATGATGGTCTTGCTCATATTTCTAAATTAACAAATAAGTATATTAAACATCCTAGTGAAGTTGTTAGTGTTGGGGATATAGTTGATTGTTATGTAGAAGATATTTCATTAGAAAAAGGTAAAGTAAGTTTAAGCTTACTTCCTAGATAATTAAGGAGTTGGTTTTTATGAAAAAAGGTTTAGCAGGTATATCACTTATAACTATGTCAGTTTTATATGGAATTTTGGCTATTATAGTTATTCCTATATGTTATATTGCTGGTATATCTATTTTTAATACTATATTAGTTTTAATTGTTACTATTGTAATACAATATTTAATATCTCCATTTTTAACAGATCTTTCTATGAAATTATTTTATAGAGCAGATTTTAATGTTGATCTTCCTTTATATTTAAAGAATTTTATTAATGATGTTTGTCAAAAATATAATATGAAGTATCCTAAAATTGGATATATTAATGATGGAGCTCCTAATGCTTTTACTTATGGTCATACTAAGAATGATGCTAGAATTGTTTTAACTAGAGGTGATTTTGAACTTTTAAGTGAAGATGAAGTAAAAGCTGTTGTTGGGCATGAACTTGGTCATGCTGTTCATTATGATATGGCTCTTATGACAGTTGCTCAATTAGTTCCTATTGTTTTATATGCGATTTATGAATTCTTTGCTGAAAATAATAGTAAGAATGATGATGATGATAGTTCTAAACTTGCTGCTATAGGATATGTTGCTTATATTTTGTATATAATTTGTCAGTATGTAATTTTATGGTTATCTAGAGTTAGAGAATATTATGCTGATAGTTTTTCTGTAGAACAATTAAAAAATCCTAATATATTAGCATCTGCATTAGTAAAAATAGGATATGGTCTTAGTGCTAGTACTAGTAGAACAGGTACATTTTCTGCAGCTTCAAAAAGTGCTTTAGGTATATTTGATTCTAGAACATCTAAATCTTTAATTGTAAGTAGTTATAATAATGGAGAAGTGTCTAAAGATAAAATTAAAAAAGCTATGAAATGGGAAATGTGGAATGTCTGGGCTAAATGGTATGAATTAAATTCTACTCATCCATTAATATCAAAGAGATTAAAAGCACTTAGTTCAATGAGTAGTATGTATGGAGTAGAGCCTTATATTAATTTTGATTTAGAAAAGACTGAGTCCTATGTTGATGATTTCTTAGTTGAAGTTTTAATTAAATATTTACCTGTAATTATATTAGCTATTGGAGTTTCTTTGGGTATTTTCTTTAGTGATTCTCGTGAAGCTATAATGTATATTTTATCTGGTACATTTATTTTAGCTTCTTTATCTTTATTTGTTGTATTAAATAGAAAATATCCTAATTCTAATTTTAAAGAAAGTACAGTTGAAGATTTACTTGGTGAAGTAAAAGTTTCTGAAGTAACCGCAATACCATGTATTTTACAAGGGGAAGTAATTGGTAGAGGTAATCCGGGTTGTATATTTAATGAAGACTTTATTATTAAAGATAAAACTGGAATAGTATTTTTAGATTATAAGCAACCTGTTAATATTGTTAATAAGATATTTGCTCTTTTTAAATCAAAAGAATACTTTGGTAAACAAATTACTGTTGTTGGATGGTATAGAAGAAGTCCTGTTCCTTATGTAGAGATAAAAAATATGGTTATTGATGGTAAAGTAAAGAAATGTTATACTTATGCATTATCAAAGTTCCTTGTTTGGTTTTTATTATTTTTGTCTGTATGTTCAATTTTTATATTTAATGATCTTTAATTATTTAAACACAATATTTCTTATGAAATATGAGTGTTTTTTTTATGACAAATAGGAAATATATGATAAAATATTTATATAAAGTAGGAGAGTGTATTTATGAAGAAATTATTCTTTAGTTTGGCTTTAGTTATAACTTTAATATTACCTATTAGAACTAATGCACTTGAATTGACAAAGTCGTTTGAGACTACTATTCCAAATACTAATAGTATGGTGGAATTTATTTTTCCAAGTTATGATAATTCTGGTAATGTTGATGGACATTTTCTTTATAGTGATAAAGTATATAAATATAATCTTAAAAATGAGTTGATATATGTAAAAGATGAGGCTTGGACTGAAGAAAAAATACAGATTGAAACTGTTTATAAAGCTGATAATAGTAATGTTAAGGGAAATTCTGATGTAAAAATATCGTCTAGTAATTTTGAGGTTTTATATGGTGGAGATGGCGATGAATATATTATTGGTGATGATTTATTATTTAAAAGTTATGATGTGAATGGATACCATGATGGATATATAATGTATTTACTTACAACATCAACTAATTTATCTGGAATAACGCCTGGATATATAATATTAAAAGTTGATTTAAATGGAAAAGCAGTTTGGCAAAAAAATACTAATTCTTCAGCTGTTCTTTTATATGCATTTTATGAGGAGTTTTTATATGTAAAAGATAAATATAGTAATGAATATATCTATACTGTTGAGGATTTTTCAAATGATGGAAAAGTCTTTATAAATAAGTATAATTATAATGATAATCCTGATACTACTGAACCTATGGTTTCTATTGAATTTGAAAATTATGCTTTTTCATATATTAATTATAGTTATAATGCCTCTGGTGAAATAGATGGACTTATATTTGCGTCAGCAGATCAAATGGTAGAAACTAATTTAGCTATTGGTAAATATGATTTAGATTTAAAAGAACAATTTATTTATACAATTGATGAGTTGGGGCTTTTCTATGGTATTATAAGTAGCAAAAATGAACAGGGAATTTATGATGGTTATATAGCAGTTAGTTTTTCTCTTAATGATAATACATTAATTGTTGGTACTATTAGAAAACTTGATTTTTTTGGTAATGAAGTTTGGCGTGATGTATATTGTGTAGGTGATGATGAAAATTATTTGTATGGAAT
This sequence comes from uncultured Mycoplasma sp., assembly GCA_964538205.1. GTDB lineage: Bacteria > Bacillota_I > Bacilli_A > RF39 > UBA660 > CAG-877. The sequence continues at coordinate 34,965 of CAZIFN010000004.1, read as the reverse complement.
AGAAGAAAGTTATGATGAGACAGGAAGATTTAATGGTTATGCAGTTACGGGATTTATTGATGATGGGCAACAAGAATATGCAACTTTTTTGAAATATACTTATCCTAGTTATAAAATAATTAATCAAGCATCAAATGAGGGAATAATTAATGTTAATACTTTAGCTTATCCTGGAGATATAGTAAAGGTAAAAGTATCTCCAAGTGTAGGCTATTCATTAAAAAGAATAGTAGTTATGACTTCCTCTGGTAAAGAAATAGAAGTAGATAGTAATGGAACATTTGTAATGCCTGATGAAGAAGTAACAGTATTAGCATTATATAATAAAGTTACAAATCCTGATACAGTGTCAGCATGTTATATAGTACTTGGAATAGTATTGTTAATATCACTTGGAACATTAATAGTAACAAAGAAGAAAGCTTTAGAGTAATAATCTAAAGTTTTTTAGTGATAAATAAAAAAGTTATGATAAAATATTTATATAAAGTAGGAGGATATGTTATGAAGAAAATATTCTTTAGTTTGGCTTTAATTATAACTTTAATATTACCTATTAGAACTAATGCACTTGAATTGACAAAGTCGTTTGAATTTGTTAATTCAGATTCTGAATCTGGTTGGGGAGTTATTTTTCCAAGTTATGATAATGCTGGTAATGTTGATGGACATTATCTTTCTGGTAATGCACTTTATAAATATAATTTAAAAAATGAATTAGTGTATGAAAAGGAAGAATTTTCTTCTATAGATGAGATACAAATTGAAACGGTCTATAAAGTTGATAATAGTAATGTTAAGGGAAATTCTGATATAAAGATTTCATCTAGTAATTTTGAAGTTTTATATGGTGGAGATGGCGATGAATATGTAGATGATTATTCTGATTATCTTCCATCTTTTGATGATATTGGAAATCACGATGGTTATATATTGTTTTTATGTACGACATCAACTGATTTATCCGGAGTAACGCCTGGATATATAATGTTAAAAGTTGATTTAAATGGAAAAGTGCTTTGGCAAAAGAATGTTAATTCTTTGATTCCTATGGCTCAATTTACTTATATTGAATTTTTTTATATAAGAGATAAGTATAATAAGGAATATGCTTATTATATGATTGAGTCATCTAGTCAGACAGATACAGATATAATAAAAAAATATAATTATAATGATAATATTGATGAAGTAGAGCCAATAAAAACAGTAGAAACTTCAAAACTGATTTGGAATTTTAATTATAGTTATGATAAAACTGGTGAAATAGATGGAATTATAATTGCTGGTTATGACAGTAAAATAGAAAAAGCAGTAATAGTTAAGTATGATTTGGACTTAAATGAACTGTTTACTTATACTGTTGATGATGGAGTAGGAAGTTTTTTCTATAGTGTTATAAATAGTAAGAATGAACGAGGTATTTATGATGGTTATATTGCGGTAGGATATTATGTTGATGATGCTGAAGATTTTGATACTGCTACTGGAATAATTAAAAAGATTGACTATTCGGGTAATTTAGTTTGGCAAGATACATATAAGAATGGTACTAGAGGGAATGTATTATATGGAATTGATGAAAATTATGATGAGACAGGAAGATTTAATGGTTATGCAGTTATAGGATTTTTGGATACTGAAGAGCAACAGGTAGCAACTTTTTTGAAATATACTTATCCTAGTTATAAAATAATTAATCAAGCATCGAATGAGGGAATAATTAATGTTAATACTTTAGCTTATCCTGGAGATATAGTAAAGGTAAAAGTATCTCCAAGAACTGGTTATTCATTAAAAAGAATAGTAGTTATGACTTCCTCTGGTAAAGAAGTAGAAGTAGATAGTAATGGAACATTTGTAATGCCTGATGAAGAAGTAACAGTACTAGCATTATATAATAAAGTATCAAATCCTGATACAATATCAGCGTGTTATATAGTACTTGGAATAGTATTGTTAATATCATTTGGAACATTAATAGTAACTAAAAAGAAAACTTTAGACTAATAATCTAAAGTTTTTTTAGTAATAAATAAAAAGTTATGATAAAATATTATATAAAGTAGGAGAGTGTATTTATGAAGAAAGTATTCTTTAGTTTTGTTTTAGCTGTAACTTTAATATTACCAGTTAGTGTTAATGCAAAAGAGTTAGTAAAGTCATTTGAAATAGCTGTTCCTAATTCTGATTTTGCTGAGCTGATATTTCCAAGTTATGATAATTCTGGTAATGTTGATGGTCATTATCTTTTGGGTGACGGATTTTATAAGTATAATTTGAAAAATGAATTAGTCTTTGGATTAGAGGAATATTATGATACAGAATTAGAGGAAATACAAATTGAAACAATATATAAAACTGATAATAGTAATGTTAAGGGAAATTCTGATATAAAGATTTCATCTAGTAACTTTGAAATTTTATATGGTGGTACAGGTGATGAATATGAAGTTTATTATGGCTCTTTACCATCTTTTGATAATGCTGGAAATCATGATGGTTATGTAATGATTTTATTTACAACATCAACTGATATTCCTGGAATAAAGCCTGGATGTGTAACATTAAAAATAGATTTAAAAGGGAACGTTGTTTGGCAAAAGAATAATAATTTATTTTCAACTTTTGATACTTCTTTTTATAATTCCCATTATCGTGTTTATTATGATGCCTATTCTTATATAAAAGATAAATCTGGTAAGGAGTATCTTTATGCATTTGATATACTTTATGAAGATAATTCAGAAGGTTTTTATTTACCTGAAAAGGCAGTAATAAAAAAATTTAATTATAATGATAATATTGCTGAAGCTGTTCCTATGAAAGCAATTGAAAATTCGAAGTTATTTTTTAGTATCAAATATAGTTATAATGCCTCTGGTGAAATAGATGGTTTTGTAACTGCTGGCTACGATAAAAAGACAGAAAAAGCAGTAATAGTTAAATATGATTTAGATTTAAATGAGGTTTTTACCTATAGTGTTGATGAGAAAAAGGCGGGACTTTTCTATAGTGTTATAAATAGTAAAAACGAAAAAGGTGTTTATGATGGCTATATAGCAGTAGGGTGTTATTCTGATGATGAAGAATTTGATAATTATACTGGAATAATTAAAAAGGTTGACTATTCAGGCAAAGAAGTTTGGCAAGATACATATGAAGGAAGTTATGAGTCAAATCTCTTGTTTACTATTACTGAAAATTATAATGAATTGGGTGCTTTCAATGGATATGTTGTTTCAAGACAAAGTGCTAATGATTATGATGAAAATCAAAGGGAGTTTAGTTGGGCAAAATATACATATCCTGGACATAAGATTACAAATCAAGCGTCTGATGAAGGAACAATTGCTGTTAATAATGAAGCTTATCCTGGGGAAATAGTAAAAGTAAAAGTTTCTCCAAGTGTAGGTTATTCATTAAAAAGAATAGTAGTTATGACTTCATCTGGTAAAGAAGTAGAAGTAGATAGTAATGGAACATTTGTAATGCCTGATGAAGAAGTAACAGTACTAGCATTATATAATAAAGTATCAAATCCCAGTACTCTATCAGCATGTTACATAGTACTTGGAATAGTTTTACTTATATCACTTGGAACATTAATAGTTACTAAAAAGAAAGCTTTAGACTAATAATCTAAAGTTTTTTAGTAATAAATAAAAAGTTATGATAAAATATTAATATAAAGTAGGAGGATATGTTTATGAAGAAAATATTCTTTAGTTTGGTTTTAGCCATAACTTTAATATTACCAGTTAGTGTTAATGCAAAAGAGTTAACAAAGTCATTTGAAATGGTTTTTCCAGATTCTAAACGTGCAGTATATTATATTTTTCCAGATTATGATAATTCTGGTAATGTTGATGGTCATTATATTCTTGATGAAGTAATTAAAAAATATAATTTTAAGAATGAATTAGTGTTTGAATTAGATGAATATGATGATACAGAATTAGAGGAAATACGGATTGAAACAGTCTATAAGGCTGATAATAATAATGTTAAGGGAAACTCTGATATAAAAGTTTCATCTAATAGTTTTGAAATTTTATATGGAGGTTCTGGTAATGAATATGCAAGCCCAGAAGATTTTTATTATCCAAGTTTTGATAACTTTGGAAATCTGGATGGCTATATAGTATTTTTTATTACAACATCAACTGATATATCTGGAGTAAAGCCTGGGTGTGTAATGTTAAAAATAGATTTGAATGGAAAAATACTTTGGCAAAAGAATACTGATTCATCAAAAGTTATTTCTTGGTTTATTGGAACGGATTCTTTTTACATAAAAGATAAAACTGGTAAGGAATATCTTTATATATTTGATTCTGTTTCTAAATATGATGAAAATGGTTTTTGGGTTGGATATGAGAAGATGATAATAAAAAAGTATAATTATAATGATAATATTAATGAAGTAGAGCCAATAAAGACTGTTGAAAGTAATCGTATTGCTTATAGTTTTAATTATAGTTATGATAAAATGGGCGAAATAGATGGAATTATATTAGGCGGCATTGGTACTGGTGCAGGTGTAACTAAATATGATTTAGATTTAAATGAAGAGTTTACCTATGTTAGTGATAATGATGATGTTTACTACGAAGTTATAACTAGTAAAAATGAAAAAGGAATTTATGATGGTTATATAGTTGTTGGTAATTCTTATGATGATATTGAAAATGATGATAATCTTACTGGAGTAATTAAAAAGATTGACTATTCTGGTAATTTGGTTTGGCAAGATACATATAAAGGTAGTTATGGAGAAAATTATTTGATGACGATTGCTGAAAATTATACTGAATATGGTATGTTTAATGGATATGTTGTTTTAAGGTATAGTACTAATAGGTATAGTACTAATGAGGAAGAAGATTTGGATGAGTCTGGTTTTGTGAAATATACTTATCCTGGACATAAGATTACAAATCAAGCGTCTGATGAAGGAAATATTACTGTTAATGCTGTAGCTTATCCTGGGGAAATAGTAAAAGTAAAAGCTTCTCCAAGAACTGGTTATTCATTAAAAAGAATAGTAGTTATGACTTCATCTGGTAAAGAAGTAGAAGTAGATAGTAATGGAACATTTGTAATGCCTGATGAAGAAGTAACAGTACTGGCTTTATATAATAAAGTATCAAATCCTGATACAGTATCAGCGTGTTATATAGTACTTGGAATAGTTTTACTTATATCACTAGGAACATTAATAGTTACTAAAAAGAAAGCTTTAGACTAATCTAAAGTTCTTTTAAGTGACAAATAAAAAAGTTATGATAAAATATTTATATAAAGTAGGAGGATATGTATATGAAAAATAATAAGGGTTTTACTTTAATTGAAGTTTTAGTTGCGGTTACAATTATGGGAATTATTACGGCTATGGCTTTACCTGAGGTACAACAGTTACAATCTAGAAATAGAGATAGAAAGTTTGAAAGTTATGCATCATCTTTAGAATCATCTGCTAAATTATATTTAGATGCTAATGAAGAAGATGTCTTTGGTTATGCACTTTCTGGTTGTGCTGATATTTCTTTTAAGGAATTACATAGTAAAGCATTAGCAAAAGATTATTTAACTAATGGTATTTCTTGTGATAATGATCAAAGTTTTGTTCATATTGAAAAAAATGATAATAAATATACTTATAAAGCATATATAACTTGTAAGAAAGATGGTAAAGTAGAATATAAAACTCCAGGAACTATGACTAAGTGTGATAATACTACTCTTGGTTATAATTCTGGTAGTCTTAAAGTTAATATTAATGTTTCTAATGCATCTACTTGGACAATGCAAAAAACAGCTGAAATAACTATTTCTACAGATGCTGAGGATGGTCTTTTACCTAATTCTTTTGCTTCTTATTGTTTGTCTACTTCAACAAGTGAAGCTGATTGTGTACCAAGTTCAATTTCACGTGTTAATTTTTTGAATGCGTCTGGTGCTAAAACTGCTAAAGCAACTGTTGAATTAAGTAATGAAACTGGTAATTTATATTTTCTTTTTCTTGCGGGACAAGGAAGAGTAGCAGATACTGCAGGTAATCAAATCGCTAGTAGTGTTCCTTACTCAGAAAAGCTAAAACTTGATAATACTCCACCTGTAGTTACTAAAGTTGAAGAAAGACGTTCTTTGCTTGGTACTTATGCTGATGTATACTTTAAAGAAGAACCAGAAGGATCTAAAGTAATTCAAGCTTCTTATTCTCTAGATGGCTATGTTGAGAAGGATAGAGCTCTATGTCAAGTTGCTAGTTTAGTAGGAATATCTTGTACTTTTTCAGAAAAAGCTAGTTTTTTAAAAAGCCAATTGACAGAAGATGCAGGTGATGCGGGTTTTATATATTTTATGTTATCTGATGAAGCAGGTAATTCTTCTACATATAAATATGGATTATAAGAAGGATGTTCCTTCTTATTTTATGTAGATAGTATTTTTATCTTTTTTAATGATATTTTCTTGTTCTAATTTTTTTAATTCTCTCATTAAATTACTTCTATCTACTACAATGTATTCAGCTATTGCTTTGTAAGATGTTGTTACTTTAAAGATGTTTTCATTATTCATTCTTTGTTTTAAGAAATATAGAATTTTATCTCTTACTGTTTTTTGAGATAATAATTCTATTTTTTCATTTTGTTTACGATTATCTTTTATTAATAAGTCAAATAAAGTAATGACTAGATTATTGTGAAAAGGGCAATTTTTATTACAATTTTTTAAAATATTATAATAGTCTATAAATATTACTTCTGTTTGATTATTACTTATAATATAAATTTCATCTTCTGAGTGTTGAAAAAAAAGGTTAGAAAAAATATCATTTTCTTTTAAATCACGCATTATAGTGGTGTTGCCGTTAATATCAGTTTTTATGATACTGGCTTTACCGTAGGTAATAAAGCCAATTAGTTTTTTTGTTGATAAGTTGTTTATAATGGGCTGTTTGTTTGTAAATATTTGTCTAGTTACATTTACACAGTTTGACAGATTGTTTTTGAATATATTTATCATTTCTTTTTCTTTGTTTTCAGTCATTTTGATACACTCCTTACATTTTTAGTTTAACATTTTTTGTAATTTGTTGCAATTACAACAGTTATATTTTTTCTTTTGGTTTATAGTTTTATACATAGAATAGGAGAAGTTTTTATGCAGGATATTAAAATTATTAAGAAGAATGGTAATTTAGAATCTTTTGATTCAGAGAGAATAAAGAAAGCTGTTATTAGTAGTGCTGAGAGAGTTATGGTTGATTTGACTGATGAGGCTATTTTAAAGATTGTAGATATTGTTAGAACTATGATTAGTACACAAACAACTAATCCTACAGTAGAACAAGTTCATAGTTTTGTAGAAGCCGCTTTAGAGCAAGTTAATCCTTTGGTAGCTAGAAGTTATAGAGAGTATAGAGATTATAAGAAAGATATTGTTCATATATTGGATAAGGTATATAAGAAGGCTCAAGTAATTACTTATATTGGTGATAAAGAGTGTGCTAATATGGATAGTGCTTTAGTTACTACGCAGAGATGTTTAATATATAATAGCTTGAATAAAGAATTATATAAGAAGTTTTTTTTGACTGCTAGTGAAATAGAAGCTTGTAAAGATGGATATATTTATATACATGATATGAGTGCTAGACGTGATACTATGAATTGTTGTTTATTTGATATGGCTAGGGTTTTGAAAGATGGTTTTGAAATGAGTAATATTTGGTATACGGAACCTAAAACTTTACAAACAGCTTTTAATGTCATGGGTGATGTTATTATTAATACTACAGCTATGCAATATGGGGGATTTACGGTACCTGAGGTTGATACTGTTTTAAAAAAGTATGCAAAGCTTACTTATGATAAGTATTATGATGAATATTTAGATATTAAGGGAAAATCATTTGAGGATGAGGCATCTAAATATGCCTGGGATAAAGTTAAAAGAGAATGTGAACAGGGTTATCAAGGTATTGAGTATAAACTTAATACAGTTAGTTCTAGTAGAGGGGACTATCCATTCGTTACTTTTACATTTGGTATTGATACTGATCCTTATGCTAAACTTATTAGTAGGGTTATGTTAGATGTGCATAGAGAAGGACAAGGTAAGAAGGGATTTAAAAGACCAACACTCTTTCCTAAATTAGTATTTTTATATGATAAGAAGTTACATGGTAAAAATGGAAAGTTAAGAGATAATTTTTTAGCAGCTATTAAGTGTAGTCAAAAGACTATGTATCCAGATTATTTATCTTTATCTGGTGAGGGATATGTTTGCGATATGTATAAAAAATATGGTCGTGTTGTTAGTCCTATGGGCTGTAGAGCGTTTCTTTCTCCTTGGTATGAAAAAGGAGGTATGAATCCTTTAAATAAAAATGATAAGCCAGTATATATTGGTAGATTTAATATTGGTGCTATTTCTTTACATTTGCCGATGATATTAGCTAAGGCTAGAGAAGAACAAAAAGATTTTTATGAGGTTTTAGATTATTATTTGGAAATGATTAGAAAAATTCATATTCGTACTTATCGTTATTTAGCAAAGAGAAAAGCTTCTACTAATCCTTTGTGTTATTGTCAAGGCGGGTTTTATGGTGGAAATTTAAAACCTGATGAGGCAATAGAGCCAGTGTTAAAGTCATCAACTGCATCTTTTGGAATAACAGCTTTAAATGAATTACAAGTTTTATATAATGGTAAAAGTATAGTTGAAGATGGAGCGTTTGCTGTTGATGTTTTAAAATATATTAATAAAAAGACACAAGAGTTTAAGGAAGAAGATCATATTTTATATGCTATTTATGGTACTCCTGCTGAAAATTTATGTGGTTTACAGATACAACAGTTTAGAAAAAAATATGGTGTTATTCCGGGTGTTAGTTCTAGGGAGTATGTTTCTAATAGTTTTCATTGTGGAGTTTTTGAAGATATTACTGGTATTGAAAAACAAGACTTAGAAAATAGATTTTGGGAATTATTTAAAGGTGGACGAATTCAATATGTTCGTTATAATTTAAGTTATAATACTGAGGCTATGCTTACTTATATAGAAAGAGCAATGGATTTAGGTTTTTATGAGGGTGTTAATTTGAGTTTAGCTTATTGTAATAATTGTGGCCATGAAGAAATCGATATGGATTCCTGTCCTAAATGTGGTAGTAGTGATTTAACTAAAATAGATAGAATGAATGGTTATTTATCTTATTCGAGAGTACATGGAGATACAATGTTAAGTAATGCTAAAATGGTAGAAATTTCAGAAAGGAAATCTATGTAGATGAGATATCATAATATTACAAAAGCAGATATGCTTAATGGTGAAGGATTACGTGTTGTTTTATGGTTATCAGGTTGTTCTCATCATTGTCATGCTTGTCAGAATCCAATTACTTGGAATCCAGATGATGGACTTGTGTTTGATGAAAAAGCAAAAAAAGAAATATTTGATGAATTAGAAAAAGACTGGTGTTCTGGTATTACTTTTTCTGGGGGAGATCCATTATATATAAAAAATAGAGGAGAAGTTTCCTCATTAATTCTTGAAATTAAAAAGAAATTTCCAAATAAAAATATTTGGTGTTATACAGGATATACTTGGGAAGAATTAATGGAACAAGTAAAAGAAGATAAAGTTTTAGAAATAATTTTAAATAATATAGATGTATTATTGGAAGGAAAGTTTATTTTAGGACTTGCTTTAGAAAAACTTCATTATGTTGGTAGTAGTAATCAAAGAATAATTGATGTTAAGAGAAGTCTTTTAGATAAAAAAATAAATTTATATATTGATAATAGTAAAGTTTTAGAAGGAGATAATGTATGAAAAAAAGAGGATTTGAAATAGTTAAAGGATATGAAGAGAAAGATATTAATTTACCGGTTAGGAAAACTATATTTTCTGCAGGGTATGATATAGAGGCAGCTGAGGACATTTTATTACCTAGTTTTAAGTTGGGAATGAAGCCTACTTTAATACCTACTGGATTAAAAGCATATATGCAAGAAGATGAAGTGTTATTAATTATGCCTAGAAGTTCTGGGCCTAAAAAACAAGGAATTAGTTTTCCACATAGTATAGGCGTTATTGATGCTGATTATTATGAAAATGAAGATAATGATGGACATATTTTTGTTCAGTGTATAAATTTAAAAGATGAGGATGTTCAGATAAAAAAGGGTGAGGCTATTGCTCAAGCTATTTTTCAAAAATATTTAGTTACTGATGATGATCAGGCTTCTGGTTCTAGAAAGGGAGGATTTGGTTCTACTGATACAAAAATTAAAAAAATATAAAAATCATTTTTTTGATTTTTGTATTTTTTTTACTTTTTACTTTTTGATTTTATTGAAAAATAAGGGAAATGTTATAAAAAAGATATAAAAAAATAAAAAATGATGAAAAATCATTTTTTAAAATGTAAAGAAAAGTAAATTGTCGTAAATCGAACAAAAAAATTTTTTGTTCATTTCTTTATATATCAACGAGCTTTAAAAAATGATAAAAAAAGTGTTTACTTTTGTATTGATTTTTTAGTAATTAATTTCTAAAATGAATTTAGAAAGTTACTTTAGGTGGAGGTTTAATTATGGAAAAAGTAAGCGATAAATTAGATGAGTTAATGGTTATCAAACGTAATGGAAAAAAGGTTCCTTTTGATGAAACTAAAATTGCTTTAGCAATAAAAAAAGGGTTTGATAGCGTTGAAATAGATTCTTCAGAGGATGAGAAGCTTCGTAAGTATGATTCTAAGGATATACAAAAGGTTTATCAAGCTGTTTTAAAAAGAGTTGAGAAAGAAGCTAAAAATGTTGATAAATTTCAAATTGAACAAATTCAAGATTTTATTGAAGAGGAGTTATCTTTAAAAGGATATGAAGATGTTTATAAATCTTTTTCTGAGTATCGTGAAAGAAGAGCTCAATCTCGTCAATCATTCTTTGATGATAAAAAGACACATAAATTCTTAAAGTCTTTAGAGAATTTAGGACTTAAGTCTGCAAATGAAGAGGATGCTAAAAGAGAAAATGCTAATATTGATGGTAATAGTCCAATGGGAACTATGCTTCAATATGGATCTACTGTATCAAGAGAGTTTTCTAAAGCATATTTAATGAAAGCAGAATATGCAAAAATGCATGATGAAGGAACTATACATATTCATGATATGGACTTTCTTGCTATGGGTACTACAACTTGTTGTCAAATAGATTTATCGAGACTTTTTAAAAATGGTTTTGATACTGGTCATGGTTTTGTAAGACCTCCTCAAGATATTTCAACATATAGTTCTTTGGCAGCAATAGTAATTCAAGCTAATCAAAATGATCAACATGGTGGACAGGCTATACCAGCACTTGATTATTATTTAGCACCTGGAGTTTTAAAAACATTTAAAAAACAGTTTAAACAAACTGTATATGATTTTTTAGATTTAGATGGTTTTATTGGTGTTATTAATATAGATAGAATTATTCGTGAGATAGATAAAATAGAAAGTATAGATGTTAATTTAGAAGAGTTTTCTGATTATCAAAAAGGATCAAAAAGAGTTAAAGAAATATTTGAAGTGGGATATGAAAAGGCTTTACAGAAAACTGATAGAGCTACACAACAAGCTATGGAGGCGTTCATTCATAATTTAAATACAATGCATTCTAGAGCTGGAGCTCAAGTACCTTTTTCATCTGTTAACTTTGGTACTGATACTTCTCCGGAAGGACGTATGGTTATTAAGAACTTCTTGTTGTCTGCAGATAGAGGTTTAGGTAGAGGAGAAACTCCAATATTCCCAGTATCTATATTTAAGGTAAAGGAAGGAGTTAACTATAATAAGGAAGATCCAAATTATGATTTATTTAGATTAGCTTGTAAAGTTTCTGCAAAAAGACTTTTCCCTAATTTTGCTTTTGTTGATGCTCCATTTAATTTACAATACTACAAGCCAGGAGATATAAATACTGAAATTGCTTATATGGGTTGTAGAACTCGTGTCATTGGAGATGTTACTTCTCCTGATAATCAAGTTGTAACAGGTAGAGGAAATCTTTCTTGGACTACAATTAATTTACCTAGACTTGGTATTAAGTATGGAATAGCTTTAAAAGAAAGAGAAAAGGCTGATATAAAGGGATTTTATGAAGAGTTAGGTCAACTTATGGATAAAGTTCGTGATCAATTACTTGAAAGATTTGAAGTACAATGTAGTAAACATTCTTATAACTTTCCATTTTTGTTAGGACAAGGTGTTTGGACTAATGGTGAAAAATTAAAACCTACAGATAGACTTAGAAAAGTATGGAAGCATGGTTCTTTATCAATTGGTTTTATTGGGCTTGCTGAGTGTTTAAAAGCTCTAACAGGTAAACATCATGGTGAGACTAAAGAAAGTCAAAAATTAGGTTTAGATATTATTAAATTTATGCGTAAAAAATGTGATGAGTATGCAGAGGAAAATAATTTGAATTTTGCATGTTTGGCTACACCTGCGGAAGGTTTATCTGGTAGATTTACAGCAATTGATAAGGCGATTTATGGAAAAATTAAGGGTGTTACTGATAGAGAATATTATACTAATTCATTCCATGTACCAGTTTATTATAATATTAGTATTGCTGATAAGATTAAGACTGAGGCTCCTTATCATGATTTAACTAATGGTGGACATATTTCATATATAGAACTTGATGGAGATGTTGCTAGTAATGTTGATGCTTTTGAAAAAGTAATTCGTATAATGAAAGAAAATGGCATTGGATATGGAGCTATTAATCATCCTGTTGATAGAGATCCAGTTTGTGGATATGTTGGTGTAATAAATGATGTTTGTCCTGGGTGTGGAAGACATGAATTTGAGGGCGTTCCAATGGAACAAATAACATCACTTGAGTGTTGTGGAAAATAAATATTAATTAGTAAAGAAGGAGAATAAAATTATGGAAAAAATAGTTGGAGAAGGTCAAAAATTTGAAAGAATTAGAAGAGTTACAGGTTATTTAGCAGGTGATGTTTCTAGATTTAATAATGGAAAAAGAGCAGAAGAAAAAGATAGAGTAAAACATTCTGGTGTTAGAGAATTATTAAAAGAGAATAGTCAAAATGGAGATTAGATTAGCAGCTTACTTACAAAGAGATTCTATTGTTGATGGAGAAGGAATAAGAACGGTTATTTGGACTCAAGGGTGTCCACATAATTGTAAAGGCTGTCATAACCCGGGAACACATGATTTTAATAAAGGATTTTTAGTAGATGTTGAAGAAATTATTGAAGAGATTAAATGTTTAGAAGGGCAGGATGGTATTACATTATCTGGTGGAGATCCTTTATGTCAGAGTGAAGCTTGTTTAGAAATATGTAAGGCAGCTCATGATGTTGGTCTTAATGTATGGTGTTATACAGGTTTTACATATGAAACTATTATTAATAATCCAAAACAAAAAGCTTTACTTGAATATATAGATGTACTTGTTGATGGTAAATTTGTGCTTGAAGAGAAAAGCTTAGACATTTATTTTAGAGGTTCAAGAAATCAAAGAATAATTGATGTTAAGAAGAGTTTGGAAGAAGAAAAAGTAGTTTTAGTTGATAAATATTTAGAAGAAAAAGATTATTCTTTAAGTTATAAAAAAGCTGATTATATGTTTATTTAGGATATTGAATTTAATATCCTTTTTTATTTATAGAACCGGCTATTTCTTAAAAAAAGGAATTAAATCGATCGATGTTGATGGTATTTCAAGTAATTCATATATTGTTTGGGAGGATACTTAATTTTACCGCTTTTTTCTTTTTGTGTTGTTGAACTAGAGGGAAAATTTTGCTATAATTATTTTTATAATGGTAGTACTGTATATTTATGGTAGAAGATTTTCTAATAAGATATTTGTTGGGAGGTGAAACTTTGAAAAAAAATAAATTAAATTACATTTTTGGTGTAGTTATATTTATTGTTTTTATTTCCCTTTTTATTTTGTTAATTAATAGGTCTTTTGCCATTGATTTGGAAAATGATTCTAGAATAGCTCCTAATAGTGAACTTATTTATTATATTGATGTTATTTATGATGGTACAGATGCTAAAGCAGTTACTTCTAGTGATAATGCAACGGCTGATGTATATAGTGATTATATTTATGTTGAAGATAAAATACCTGAGGGTTTAACATTTTTAGATTTTGTTACTACAGAGGATGGGACTATAGGTGCTGTTAAAAGAAGTGATGGTTCTAGTTGTCCGGGTTCTGTAGTTGATGGTGTTGATGGTCTTAATTATGATAGTTCAACTCGAATGGTATCTTTTAAAGTTAAAAATTTACAAGCGGGATGTAAGTTGACGGTTGGTATTGTTACAATGACTCCGGAGTTAACTAATAAGAGAATAGATTTTTATAATACGGCTTTTGCAAGGGAAAATGATTTTACAGTTAAATCTAATACAATTCATACTTTCATGGGTAATGAAGATGCTACTTTATATTCTGTTACTTATAATTATATAGGTGATATTCCAGATAATGCTCCAGAACTTCCTACTGCTGCTTCTTATAATAAAGGCTCTACTGTAGGAGTCTTGGCAGATCCAAATATTTCTGGTTATGAATTTTCTGGTTGGAGTACAACTGATGTAACTGTTTCGAATGGTATATTTACTATGCCAGAAGATAATGTAACTTTTACAGGTAAATTTACTAAAAAAGCAACTTATGATGTTACTTATGTAATACTTGGTGATGTTCCAACCGGTTTTGTAGTACCAAGTACTAAAAGTTATAGTGCTTTATCTGATGTTAAAATAGACTCTTTAGCTGTTGGTGATGTAGTTAATGGATATAAGTTTTTAGGATGGTCGTCTTCTGTTACAGTAGATGAAAATGGTATTTTTACGATGCCAGATAGTGAAGTTACAATTACGGGTTCATTTGAAAAAATTAAATATAGTGTTTCTTATCAATTCCAAGGATCTGTTATTCCAAGTAATGCTAGTGAGCTTTTACCTGAAACGGTTAAATATGCTCCAGGAGAAGAAGTAACACTTGCTCCTGATCCTACTACCTCTGGTTATAAATTCTTAGGTTGGTATAAGTCTAAAACTTTTACAATGCCAGAAGAAGATGTTGTTATAACTGGAGAATGGATGTTGTTTTCAGGATACTTTATACCTAGTATTTCTATTAGTATTTCAAATGAACAGGATGTTTATCAGGATGGTGATATAGTTAACTTTAATATTGTAGTTACTAATAGTTCTAATTTTGATTTAAGTGATGTTATGCTGCAAGAAAGACTTGCTGGTGCTTCTTTTACAGACAATGGGAATGGATATACTGTTATGAATGATAGTTTTGTAAAAATAAGTACGTTAGCTGCTAATAGTAGTAAGATTATTTCTGCAAAATATATAGTTTCAGATGATATTGTTAATGATTATGTAAATGTAGTTGAGTTAACAGGTGCTTTAGCTGATTCTGGTTATTATTTAGATACTTCTAAAGATTATAAAGTTTCTTCTGACTTTAAAGTCTCTAATGTATCTTTAAATATTAATTTAACAGATCAACAAAATAATACTTTGGATGATGTAGAATTTACGTTATATAAGAATGCTAGTTTAACTGAGGTTTTTGATACGGGTACGAGTTTTAAAGCGTTAGTACCAGGTACTACTTATTATTTAAAACAAACTAAAGCTTCAACTGGTTATCAAATGCTTTCTAATACTTATACAGTAGTTGTTGATAATGATGGTGATATTGAATTTAATGGAGTTAATAAAAGCAATACAACTGGTGAAGTTGAAGTTAATTTAGTTAGTTCAGAAATTGATATGTTACCAAACACTGGTGGTTTAGGTAATGTACCTTATGTAATAATTGGAGTTTTAATAATTTTAATGGCTTCAGTTGGATATGTTAGTTATACAAAAAAGAAAGGAGTTTATAGTTAAATGAAAAAAATTAGATTTTTGTTAGTTTTGATAATTTCATTCTTTATTTCTATGACTAACTGTTATGCACAAACAATAAATGTTGATAATTCATGTAGTATTACAGGTAAGTATAGTTATGGTGATGTTAATATTACTGATACAGAAGTTTATTTATATAAAATAGCAAGTGTTAATAGTGTTGCTCAATATTCTTATCTTTTAGAATTTACTAATTTGAGTATGAATATTAATGAACTTAAAGATACAGACTGGGTTAAGTTTTCTAAATATGTGAGTGATTATATTAATGATAATAATATAGATTCTATAGGTAAATTAAAAACAGATGATACAGGTGGTTTTGTTTTTGAAGGATTAGATACAGGTTTGTATTTGATAGTAGTTGATAGTAAAAAAACAGATGATTATGAATATTTTTCTAATCCTATGTTAGTGAGTTTACCTAATTATGATGAAGTTAGTTTAGAGTTTATATATGATTTGGGAGTTGTAGTAAAGACAGAAGCTAAGTCTTTAAATGTTACACCTGGTACTTCTACAGAGGTTCCTAATACTTATGATTCTTTATATTTACATATTATATTACTTAGTATTTCATTAATTATATTTATTGTTACATTTATATATTTAAGAAAAATAAAAAAGGAGGAAAAGTATGAAAAAAAACATTAAATATTTATTATTAATTTTTGTAGGAATGTTTTGTTTTGTTCCTACTGGTATGTCTCTTGATTTAGATACTGGTAAAGATTGGTCAGATACTGGTGGGATAGAAGCGTTTCCAGCTTGTACTCAAAGTGCTTTGGGTAGTTCTAATGATGACTGTGTGATTGCTAACTCTAATACACTTAGTATTACGGGGGTTGAAGAAGGTGATACTTTTAAGGCTTATAAAATATTAGATGTTCATTATAATTCATCTACTAATGTAATTAGTTATGAATTTACAAGTGATTTTAAAATATTTTTGAAAAATACATCAGCTTATAAAAGTCTTACAATTGATGATTATATGGCGTTGACTTCTGGCTCTATAACATCTGGTTCAACGGTTACTAATTCTACTTTAGATAAGTTAGCAAGTTTATATGCAACATATATTAAAGAAAATAGTGTTACGGGAGTTGATTTAACTACTGATGGTACTACTGCTAGTAAAACTTTGGCAGCTGGTACATATTTGGTTTTACCTATTCAAACATTAAAAGTATATTCAGTTATGGTTGGTAATGTAGAAGTTGTACCTGATTCAACTAGTTTATCAGGATGGAAAACACAGGGAGCTACTATTGTTGCGAAGAAAGCGGATGTTTCTATAAGTAAAATACTTCTTAATACTGCTAGTGATGGTTCTGTTGATACTGAGGGATATTATACTTATAGATTAGCTATTACTGTACCTAGATATCCAACTAACGCTACTAATACAACTTTTAAGATAACAGATGTTGCATCAGAATATATTTTCTTTAATATTGATTTTTCTAATGGTTCTAATATTTCTGTAATGGATGGAAAAACTCTTCTTACACAACAAAATCTTTATAATGGAAATTATGAAATTAATTTTACTAATAGTTCCGATGAGGCTGTTGTATTGTTTCATGCTGATGATCATAAGTTAGAGTTTTCTATTAATCCACAGTACTTAGCTACTAATATGTTAACAATTGAGTATAAAGCAAAATTAGGTGAGGGAGTTAGTGCCAATCAAAACTATGATAATACAGCTACTTTAGTATATTCTAATGATCCATATGGAACTAGTACAGAGACTATTACTTCTAGTAAATCAATGCTTACTTGTTGTTTAGACCTTAAGCTTGTTGATAAAGCTAATCCGAGTAAACTTTTAGCAGGAGGAAAATTTGATTTATATAATTCTTCAGATGTAAAGAGAGCAACATTAGAAACTGATAGTACTGGTTTAGCTAATTTTATTGGTATTTCTAAGGGTAGTTATTATTTAAAACAAGTAGCGGCACCTGCTGGTTATAGATTAGCTAATAATAATATTGAATTAGATTTAACAGATGCAACTCTTGGTGACTCTGGGTGTTATTCTATTAGTGTTTTAGCAGAAGAGACTAGTAGTTTACCTTTTACTGGAGGATCTGGTACAGGACTTTATACAATAATAGGTTTACTTTTAATACTTGGTAGTATTACAGGTTATGTTTTATATAAGAAAAAACAAAATAATTATTAATTAATACTGGTAACAAAACTTTTTATTCGGATGTTGTTTAGGTGGGTATGAGTAGCTTCAATTCGTAAGTATTTTAATGATATTTGAGTAGGGTTTGTTATATATAGAAAAAGAAAGGATGTATAAAAATGAAGAAAAAATTACTTGGCTTGTTAGTTGCGATATTTACTTTTGGATTAGTATTAAACGTTAATGCTTTAACACTTACTACTGATGCTTCTTTCTCTGGTACTACGGATACAAATAGTCGTCTTGTAACTAATGAAGCTGCTATTACAATTACTAATGCTCCTACTAGTGATACTTTAGTTGCTTATAAAATTTTAGATACGTTTTATAATTCATCTACTAATGTTATTACTTATGAGTTTACTAGTGATTTTAAGGCATTTTTGAAGAGTTCATCTACTTATAAAAATCTTACTGTAGATGAATATTATCAATTGACATCAGGAGATATTACTTCTGGTTCTACTAGAACAGCTTCTACTTTAGATAAGCTAGCTAGTGCATATGCAGGATATATTAAGTCTAATTCTGTAACTGGAATTGAAATGGCTTATGCTGCTTCTGAGGGTGGAACTGGTACTGTTGCTGCTGCTGGTGCTTATTTAGTATTACCTAAAGTAACTAATAGTGTTTATGCAGTTATGGTTGGCAATATTATTCCTACAGCAAATGGTAATGATTGGGATATTAATGATACTAGTATTGCTGCTAAAATTAGTAGTGCATCAGTAACAAAATCAGTAGGTTCAATTGGTCATACTGATGGTACTTATAATATTGGAAAAGAATTTTCATATTATTTAGTAGCTGGTGTTCCTCAATATCCAACTAATGCTACTAATAAGACTTTTACTTTAGTAGATACTCTTGGTTCTGGTATTGATTTATCTGCAGTTAGTACTGTGGTTGTTAAAGATGGAGATACAACTTTAACTACACAAACTAATGGTACTGTTGTTAATGCTTCTAATAATACAGTAGCAACAATTACTGTTTCTGGTAAAAAGATTACTATTGTTTTCAATGCTGATTATATTACTAGTAATACAGTAACAGTTCAATACAAGGCTAGTCTTAATTCAAATGCAGTATTAGGTGATGCAGGAAACTTAAATAGTGCTACATTAACATACTCAAATGATCCATATGGTACTGGAACAGTTACTTCATCAGAATCAGTAGCATCAGTATTTACTTATGGTATTGAAGTATTGATTTACGCTAATGGTGATAAATCAAGAGTATTATCTGGTGTTAAATTTGAAGTTTATTCTGATGCAGCATTAACTGATAAATTAGGTGAATTTACTACAGATTCTAATGGTAAAGGACGTTTACCAGGTTTGGCTGAGGGTACATATTATTTAAAACAAGTATCTACTGCCTCAGGATATAGTTTACCTAAAGATGCGGTAGCTGTAAAAGTAAAAATAGATGGTTCTACTGCAAGTAGTACAATGAATGGTTATTATGAAGCTGAAGTTGCCGCATTTGAAGCTGGTACTTTACCATTTACAGGTGGACCTGGTAGTATTTTATATACAGTTATTGGTATGATTACTATAATTAGTGCAGTATTACTTTTTGTTCTTTATAGTAAAAAGAAAAAACAAGAGCAAGCTGTTTAATTGAATATACATAATTCTTAAATATTATTAGGTTTATCCTTTTAATATTTTTGAATTATGTTATTCATAATATGTGGAGGTATTAAAATGAATTTAATGAGTATTTTAGTATCTTGTGATGTTAATATTTATCGTAATAAATATGAGGCTTTTAAACGAATAAGAATTTTATAAAAAAGTATGCTCCAATTTTTATATTTTCTATATTTATAGTTATTGGACTGCTTATAATGTTATATCCTGTTATTTCTAATATTATGAATTCTAGTAAAGCAGAAGTTGTTATTACTGATTATTCTTCTACTATTGCAGAAAATACAAGTAATAGAAATGATTTATTGATTAATGAGGCTAGAGTTTATAATAGTGATTTATCTAATGTTAATATAGTTGATGCATTTACTAATCCTAAAGAAAATGAGTCTGATGAATATAAAAGTATTTTAGATATTAATGAAAATGGAATGATGGGTTATTTAAGTATTCCAAAGATAGATATTAAAGTTCCTATCTATCATGGTACGAGTAATGAGGTTTTGCAGAAGGGTGTTGGACATTTTGAGGGTAGTTCTTTTCCTGTTGGTGGAGAAAGTACTCATTCTGTATTGTCTGCTCACTCTGGTCTTCCTTCAGCAAGATTATTTACTGATTTAAATCAGCTTGTACTTGGAGATATGTTTTATGTTTATATTTTAGATCAAGTATTAGCTTATAAAGTTGATCAAGTACTAGTTGTAGAACCTGCTGATGTAGAGGCTTTGGAGCTTCAGAAAGGAGAGGATTATGTAACACTAGTTACTTGTACGCCATATGCGATAAATACACATCGATTATTAGTACGTGGGACTAGAGTTGAATATAGTCCTGAGGTTTTAGAAAGTATTTCTGTAGATAAAAAACTTGGTAAAGATGATATCATTTTATATGCAAGTTTATTTATTGTCTTATTAATTTTATTATTTGTTATTATATTTAGTATTAAAAGTAAAAAGAAGTATCAAAAAGATATTGGTACAAAAGAGTTAGCTAATACGAATGTGGCTAGTAGTACACAAGAGTTAATTAATACGAATGTGGCTGGTAGTACATATGAGTTAGTTGATACGAATGTGGCTAGTAGTACACAAGAGTTAGCTAATATGAATGTGGCTAGTAGTACACAAGAATTAGTTAATATGAATGTGGCTAGTAGTACACAAGAATTAGTTAATACGAATGTGGCTGGTAGTACACAAGAGTTAGTTAATATGAATGTGGCTAGTAGTACACAAGAGTTAATTAATACAAATGTGGCTAGTAGTACACAAGAGTTAGTTGATTCTGATATACCTGTTATTACTAATGTATTTGATGATATTAATATAAGTAATAATGTTTTAGAAAATGTTTCTAATGAAGCAAAACCTATAATTACTGATAATGATACAGAAACGATATAGAAAGGAGTATATTTATGAAAAAAAAGTTAATATTTAAAGTTATATTAGTTTGTTCATTTTGTGTTATGCTCTTTTCTATATTTAATATTGTTTTATGGTGTGTTGATAGTAAAAATACAAAAAGAAATATAAGACAAATACAAGAAGTTGCTAAAGTAGAAGTAGTTAAAGATAGCACTTTTCTTTCTGTTGATTTTGATGAAGTAATAAATTCAGATAATGAGATAGTTGCTTGGATACAAGTTCCTGATACTAATATTAATTTTCCTGTAGTTAAACATAGTGATAATAATTATTATTTAAATCATTCATATGATAAGTCTTGGAATAATTCAGGTTGGATTTTTTTAGATTATAGAAATGATATTAATGATTTAGTTAGTAATACTATTATTTATGGACATGGTAGAACTGATGGGACAATGTTTGGAAGTTTAAGAAATTTTTTTGATTTAGATGCAGGTAAGCATATTATTAATATTTCTACTCCTTATAATAATTATATTTTTGAAATATTTAGTGTTTATTTAATTAATAAGACTAATGATTATTTAAGTACTGGGTTTGATAGTAATGATGATTTTTTAAACTTTATTGATATAGTAAAAAAAAGAAGTATAAAAGATTATGATGTTTCTGTTTTAGCAAGTGATAAATTACTAACTTTGACTACGTGTCATAATAGTTGGCAGAAGTTAGTTGTTCATGCAAAACTTATTAGTTGGGAAAAAAGATTTTGATTTTTTCTTTTTTTTTCGAATTTTGTCGAACGAATATTTTGACATGTTTTGTCGAATTTGTAGATAAATTCTTTTTTTTTACTTATATTATACTAGAGAGGTGGAGGCATGTTAGAAATGGATTATGGTGTGGTTAAAGGAATGATGATAGTAAAGCTTGAGGGTGATTTAACAAGTAATACTTTTAAAAAGTTTGATGAGGGAGTTGATTATTTATTATATATGCAAGGTATGCATTATTTTGTTTTTGATTTTAAAGATGTTAATAGTATAGACGATAATGTATTTAGTGAATTACAAAGAAAGATTGTTGAAATATTTTTAAATTGTGGAAAAGTAGTTATGTGTGGAATTAAATATGTATTTAAAAATATTAAAGACTCTAATAGATTGTTTTATGCTAAAGATGAAATTGAGGCTTTGAAGTGTTTTAGTATTTGAAAGAGGAGGATATGGAGGAACTACTAGATTATGAGGGTTTAGTTTATGGTATTATTCAAAGATATACTAAATATTTTGATAGAGAAGACTTATATCAGGTTGGAATGATTGGATTAATAAATGCATATCATAATTTTGATAGTAGTCAGAATACAAAGTTTTCAACATATGCTTATTATTATGTGCTTGGTGAAGTTAAGAAATATGTAAGAGAGTCTGGACTTTTAAAGGTTTCTAATGATTTAGTAAAGCTTAATCAAAGTGTTTTAAAAGCAAAAGAAGTGATGAGTCAAAGGTTAGGAAGGGAACCAAGTATTTCAGAAGTTTCTTTGTTTTTAGAAATAGATGAGGAAAAAATAGAAGAAGCTAGAGTTGCTTTATTAGATGTTAAGAGTTTAGATTATAGTTTTGATGATGAGAGTGATGAACTTTATAATTCTGTTGCTTCATATGATAAAGATACCGATCCTATGATTCTAGACTTAAAAAGTGAAATTTCTAAGTTGCCTTTAGAAGATAAAGATTTGATTATTGCTAGATATTTTGATGATATGACTCAGAGTGAAGCTAGTCGTGAGCTTGGAATTAGTCAAGTTCAAGTTTCAAGAAAAGAAGGAAAAATTTTAGAAAAATTAAAAAGTGTTTTATAAACTTAAGATTATATTTCTTAAGTTTTTCTTAAAATATTTAAATATGCGTGATATAATTGTATTAATGATAATTTTAGAAGATGGTATTGTTATGTGGATGAAAAATTTAAATAAATTTAAACAACATAAATATATATTAGGATCTATTATTTTGATAGGTCTTTTAATAGTATTTATTTCTTCTTCTTTTGCAATATCAGTACCGGTTTCTTCAATTGAAATAAAATCAGAAAGTTTAAATTATGATAAGAAGGAACAAGGTTCATGGAAGACTGTTAAATCTGCTGTTTGGACTGGTAAGAATAAAGCAAGAATTAGTTTTGATGTTGATACAGTAGAGAAGAATATTAATAAGGATAAAGATATTATTTTAGTTATTGATAGTTCTAGCTCTATGAGTAGTAATATTAGTGATGTTCTTTTAGAGGTGTTAAATGAGTTAGAGAGTGATTCTAATACTAATAGAGTAGCTTTAATTAGTTTTGATAGTAGGGCTAGAGTTTTATCTGATTTTACTTCAGATTTAGATTCTATTTATACTTTAGTTAATGAACTTACTATATCTGGTAATACTAATTATTACAGGGCTTTATTAAAAGTAGATGATTTATTACAGGATTATAGTTTTAGTAATAGTAAAGATACTAGTGTAATATTTATAACAGATGGTTATCCAACTTCTGCTGTTCCTAATGAAGTAAGTGAATATAATTATTTAAAAGAGGAGTATCCAAATTTAGATATAAGAGCTATTCAATATAATAATTCTGATGTAGTTTTAGATGAAATTAAAAATATAAGTGATAAGCAATATATAGCTAATAGTAATAATATAAGGGAAGTATTACATAGAGCTATGTTTGGAGTTTCTTCTTATGATAATTTTGTAATAGAGGATAATGTTAGTAGTTATTTTAGTATTGATTCAGTTAGTTCTTCTTTAGGTGATGTTGATATAAATAATAATAAGATTACTTGGAGTATGAATGATAATATATTTGATTCTGGTACTAAGGTTAAGTTAAATATTGATATTAATTTAAAGGATGAATATAAGAATATAGAAGGATTATATGAAACTAATAGTAGTGAAGTTATAACTTCTAGTATTAATGGAATAAATGAAGATATTACATCTTCTAATAGTCCAATTTTAGCTAATAGTTATACAGTTATATATGAAGATAATGCACCTTCTACTTGTTTTGTTACTAATGTACCTAATTCAAGTAAATATTATGTATTTGACACAGTGAGTATTTCAAATATTATACCAGTATGTTTTGGATATCAATTTAAAGAATGGGAAATAGTAAATGAGAATGTTACAAAAATTAATAGTGATAATTTTATAATGCCAAGTGAAAATGTAACATTGAAAGCTACTTGGTCAAGACTAGGATTAATTAAATCATCAAATGGAACTGTTAGTGAAGCAACTACTTTATATAAGGTAATTGAGAGTGAAGCTATATCAGGAGGATTAGCAAAAGAGTATACAGGAAATCATCAAGATTCTATGACAGAGACTGGTAATAAGAAGATATATTATTATTCCGGAAATAATGTAGATGATGGAAATACAGTTAAAGAAAAAAATAATGTTTTATTTGCTGGACATTGTTGGCAGATGATTAGAACAACAGATACTGGTGGCGTTAAGATGATATATAACGGAGAGCCTGATAGTAATAATCAATGTGGTACTGATAGGGGAACACATGTAGGGTATGCTGGTGATGATACAATAGCCTTAAATAGTAATTATTATTATGGAACAAGTTATGAGTATGATTCTAGTAGTAAGAAATTTAGTTTAGCTGGTACTATAACTAATGGTACTTGGAGTGATTCTACTTATCAAGATTTATTAGGTAAATATACATGTCTTAGTAGTAGTTTATCTGGTACTTGTTCAACACTTTATTATGTAGAAAAGTATTCTAGTATAAGTAAGGCTCATGTCTTAAAGATTGATTCTAATTCGCATTATTCTGTATTTGGAACAGAAAAATTTAATGCTGATTCTGTTTCATTAGCTTATGCTGGCTATATGTATAATACAGTTTATTCTTATTATCAAAACTCTTTTGTTACGAATAAAGTATATGAACAGTCATCTTCGACATCTAATAAATCATATTATTATGCAGATTCACTTGGAGTATCTGATAGAACATATTCTTTGACAAATCCTTATCGAGTTTCATCTTTATCTGATGCAGCTGGAAAATATACTCTTTTAAATACTTCTATGAATGTTGCTGAGAGTAGGAAGGCTTATTATGTAGTTGCGGTTGAGGATTCTACAATTTATTATATAAATTTTTTAAATGGTAAAACTTTGGATGATTATATTGATACATATACTTATGGTGATAGTTATATAGATAATGGTGATGATACATATACGATTGAAAATCCAAATACAATAACTACATTGGAATATTTTAATAATTATTCTAAGTTGATTGGAAAATATGTATGTACTAATTCTGATAGTGATAGTTGTGATAATTTAATATATATTAGTTCAGCAACAAAAACTTCATTTGAATACTTGTCAAAGAAGCTACATACTTATAAATTTAGTAATAGCTTTACTTATGAAGATGGGAAATATAAATTAGATGAAAATTCTGTTGAACTTTGGGCCTTTGGCAATGATGAGACAAACAATAAACTGGATAGTGCTCGTTATGCTTGTATTGAGACATTAACAATTAATACACCAACTCTTAATACAGCATCTTTAAATGCTACTTTGAATCCAACTTTGAATCCAACTATAACTTTGAATGCAATTAGTGAATGTACGACTTTGAGTTATGTATTTTATTTTAATCCAACCTTTAGTAATTATTTATATTATATAAATTTAAGTGATGGTAAAGATATTAATGATGCGATAGATGAAATGTTATATGATGATTCTGTTAATACTACTAACTCTACTATTAAGAGTGCAATTGATGCTTGGTATGAAAGATATATGACTGATTATACTGATTATTTAGAAGATGTTATTTTCTGTAATGATAGAAGAATAAGAAGTTTAGAAGGATGGAGTCCGACTTTAGGTAGTGTTGCTAATTATTTACAATTTCAAGAGAATAATGTTACAGATGATTTAAGTTGCGTAAATGAAACAGATAAATTTAGTGTTAGTAATGATAAAGCAAAACTTAAATATCCTATAGGTCTTTCTACTAGTCCGGAGATGGGACTTCTTGGCTATAACGCTCGAAATGGTGGAGAGAGTTACTGGGCTTTATCACCTGCTAGTTTTGCATATGTTAATACACATGTTAGATTTTTGGATAATACTGGAGGACTTTATTCTAATGTTGTTAATGCTAGTTATGGTGTTCGTCCGGTTATTTCATTAAAACCTGGTACTTCTTATATATCTGGTGATGGATCTACTAGTAGTCCTTATGTAGTTGAATGAAAGGGTATATTTTATAAATACCTTTTTTCTTTACAAATATATATTTTCTGTTTATAATAGTTGGAAATATTGAGGTGGTATATATGAGTAAATTTTCTCTTTTAAATTATAATCAGTTTGATATGGATAGTGATGATAGATTTGAAATGTTATTAGACGGGTCTTATAGTTATGGAAAGGTAGCTCTTGGTAGTGATTTTTCAATTTTACTTGGGTTAGATACTAAAGGCTTATCTGGTGCTTGGTATATTGATAATTATTCTAAAGATAAAGCTGGTAATTTTGTTAATGGTATTGATGCATTTGGAAATAGATGTAGTCTTTTTGTTAGAAGTCGTAAGTTTGGTGTTCGGCCTGCGATAAAGTATTCTGAAATTCTTAAAGATGTTTCTAAGATAAAATATAGACCTGGTTATATTGAGGTAGAGTATGGAGAATATCCACAAACCTTGGTTTCAAAAGATATGGAAGATATGTTAAATATTGCTTATATGAATGGTTTAATAAGACAAACTGGTAAAAGTTATATGGCTGATTCTGTTGATCATACTTTAGTTGATACACCATTTATTCCAAAAAGTTATGTTGAGTATGAACTTGATGGTCAAAAATATATCCGATTTGTTACTGAGACAGATTATGGACAAACATTTTTATCTGATGGTAGTTATATTAAAAATAATAAAGTATATTGGATAAAAGTTGAGCCAATAACTTGGTTAGTTGATGAAAATACTAATATAGCACTTTCTGAAAAGATACTTTTCTCAGGAGTTCAATTTTCTTTTGGTTTAGATAATGATATAGTAAATTTTGAAAATTCAAATTTAAAGAGATTTATGGATAATTATTTTTCTAAAGATATAGTTAAAGAAGATAAGTCTTCTAATAAAAGTAAATTTGATTTGGCAAGTGAAAAACAAAAAATTAAAGTAAAAGTAAGAGAAAAACATAGTTAAAAAATTATTAGTTTAACTATGTTTTTTTGGAATATTTAAATAAATTTCTCTAGACAAAAATTTGAAATCAATATATAATTTTTGTAAAAGATAAAGAAAGGTTTAGGTAGAGAGGGTTTAATATGATATGTAATAAGTGTGGAAAAGAAATTGATGATGATTTGAAGACTTGTAGTAATTGTGAAAATAAAACTAAAGATAAAAAAATAGTAAATAAGAGAGTTATTATATTAGGATTAATTTCTATTTTAGTAATAGTTACTTTAGTAGTGTTTTTTGTGATGAGTTCAAATAATAAGAAAGAAGATGATGAAGATACTTTGTATTCTTTATCAGAATTGGAGTTTTTGAAAGATGTAGATACAAATAAACTTTTTGTTACATTAGAAGATGATGAAGTTAATAGTGAATTAAAAGATACTTTTGCTATTGTAACAGGAAAAGATATTTCAGGTTATTATGTAGCAGCTTTAAGATTAGATAATGAAATGATAGTATTGGCTAATGTTGAAGATGATTCTAGTACTGAAGTTAGAAATTTATTTTATTCAAATGGTAAAGTTTATTATAATGATACTGATTGGAATGTTTTTTCTATAGATTTAAATGAAGGTAATGGAAATTATAATTTAATAAAACTTAATGTTCAGGTTCCTTATAATCAATGGTTTTATGTAATAGATAATAAATTTTATTCTTTGTCTGAGGATAATGCGGCTTTACTTATTCGTGATTTAACTACTGGAGAATTGGAAGTTCAATATTTTAATATTCGTCAAGGATATGATTTAAAGATAGATAATAAGGAAGTTAATGTGAATTTTAATAATGTTTATATAGAGGATGATAAATATATTTATATTTTATCAGAAGATAAAAAAAATATTTATAAAATAGATATAAATAATCCTACAATTGATGATGCTGTGACTTTAATTTCATATACTAAAGTAGATAAAATAGGTAAAAATGCTCAT
This sequence comes from uncultured Mycoplasma sp., assembly GCA_964538205.1. Taxonomy (GTDB): domain Bacteria; phylum Bacillota_I; class Bacilli_A; order RF39; family UBA660; genus CAG-877. The sequence continues at coordinate 6,494 of CAZIFN010000004.1, read as the reverse complement.
TCGGTAAGTGGAAGGAAAAAATTTAAAATAGATGGGATACGCTTTTTGTATAAAAATGGTGATTTGCCAGAATTATGTATAATGTATAATGATAAAATGTATAATTTGAAAAGTAATCATTATTTACCTATTACTTTATTACCTAATAATTATTTATTAGTTGAGGAATATAATGATGAATCAATTTTAGGAGAAGCAAAATATATTAACTTAAAGACTGGTTTAGTAGATGAAGATTATTCTTTAGGATTTACTGATTATTATGGATATGAGATATATTTTATAGTTAAATAGTAAATTTAGTAAAAATGGACAATTTTATAGTTGTTCATTTTTTTTATGCATTATTTTTTTATTATTGGAAAGAATAATTACTGGTGAATGATATGGATAAAAAAAGTTATAAGAAGATAGCAGATATGCATAAAGCTTTAGAAAGTAGAACTAAGAATGCATTTGTTGCATTTTTAGTAGGTGGTCTTGTTGGTTTACTTGGAGAAATTATTGTTGAAGGGTTATGTTGTTTTTTTCATATATCTAGAAGTGATGCATCTACTTTTATGATTATTATTATGATATTTGTTGCGAGTTTATCTACAGCTCTTGGTTTTTTTGATAAGCTTGTTACTAAGTTTAAGTGTGGATTATTAATACCTATTACAGGATTTGCTCATTCTATGACTAGTGCAGCACTTGATTATAGAAAAGAAGGACCTGTTTATGGACTTGGTTCAAATATGTTTAAATTAGCAGGTTCTGTTATTTTATATGGTGTTGTATCAGCTTGGTTTTTTGGTATGATTAGATTTCTTATAGGAGGTGGATCATGACATTTAAATATAATAATGTTTATGTTAAAGAGACAGCAACTGTAGCTGGTCCTTATGAGAAGAAGGGTCCATTAAAGAAATATTTTGATAAAACTTATAATGATTTGTATTTTGGTGAAGATTCATGGGAAAAAGCTGAGATTAAGCTTGTAAAAGATTGTTTAAGTATGATGGTTAAAAAGTCTGGTGTTTTAAAAAAAGAATTTGATTTAGTACTTGGTGCTGATTTACTTAATCAGATAGCTGCTTCTACTTATGGTACTTTAGATTATGGTAATAGTTTTATTGGTGTTTATGGAGCGTGTAGTAGTAGTGTTTTGGAGATGATTATTGCTTCTAATTTTATAGAAAATAAGCAAATTAAAAATGCTTTGTGTGTTGTTTCTTCACATAATATGAGTAGTGAAAAGCAGTTTAGAAATCCAACGGAATATGGAGCTCCTAAACCTAGAAGTGCAACTTTTACAGCGACAGGTGCGGCTTCTATATTACTTACACGTGAAAAAACTGATATAAAAGTTGATTGTGCTACTTTAGGTAGGATAATTGATATGGATGAAAATGATCCTAATGATATGGGTAGAGTTATGGCTCCTAGTGCTATTGATACTTTGAAGAGACATTTTGATGAGACTGGAAGAAATCCTAATTATTATGATTTGATTTTAACGGGTGACTTAGGAAAATATGGAAAAGAAATTGTTAAGGACTATATGCTTGTTAAATATAATTTAGATTTAAGTGATAATTATAATGATTCAGGTGTATTACTATATGATTTAGATAAGCAAAAGGAAGTTTTAGCAGGTGGGTCTGGTCCTGTTTGTAGTGCTTTAGTAAATTATGGATATGTTTATAGTCAGCTCAAAACTAAGAAAATTAAAAAAGTTTTATTAGTTGCGACAGGTGCTTTGTTTTCACCGACACTTTTGTATCAAAAAGAAAATATTAATTCCATCGCACATGCTATTAGTTTGGAGGTGGTGTAATGCTATTGTTTAATTCATTCTTGTTTTGTGGACTTATTTGTTTAATTTCACAAATAATACTTGATAATAGTAAGTTGACACCAGGACATATTACTAGTATTTTAGTTGTTTTTGGAGCACTTTTAGATTGTTTTAGTTGGTATGATTATATAATTAAAGTTGTTGGTGCAGGTGCTTTAGTACCAATTACTAGTTTTGGTCATTCTTTAATTCATGGAGCACTAGCAAAAGCTAATAGTCAAGGTATAGTTGGTATTTTAACTGGTATGTTTGATTTAACAGCAACCGGTATTACTTCGGCAATTATATTTTCATTTCTTTTTGCTCTTGTATTTAAACCAAGAGATTAACAGATTATATCTGTTTTTTTTAATTTTTGTTATGGAAATTTATGAAAGTATGTTAATATATTATTAGATAATAAAGTAGGTGATAATGTTGCGTTGCAATAGATGTGGAGCAGAGAATGCAAATAACGCTGTAGTTTGTTCTGCTTGTAGAGGAAAAATATATTATGCTAATACTAATGAAAATGTAAATTCTACTGTTTCTAATAATAATGTAAATCCTATTAATTCTGGTAATAATGCTGCTACTAACTCTGATTTGAAAAATCTTTTTGGTAATACTGGAAATAATGTAAGTAATGTTGGACAAAATTTTACAGGTTTTACTAATGCTAATCAAAGTAGTACAGATTATAATAATCTTGGCCAGAGTGTAGGAGGTATTACTAACTATAATAATACTGGATTTAATCAAGGAGTAAGCGGTACAACTAATTATAATAATACTAGTTATAATCAAGGAGTAGGCGGTACAACTAATTATAATAATACTAGTTATAATCAAGGAGTAAGCGGTACAACTAATTATAATAATACTAGTTATAATCAAGGA
>CAZIFN010000004.1:0-3675 GCA_964538205.1 uncultured Mycoplasma sp. | reverse complement strand
TCAAGGAGTAGGCGGTACAACTAATTATAATAATACTAGTTATAATCAAGGAGTAGGCGGTACAACTAATTATAATAATACTAGTTATAATCAAGGAGTAGGCGGTACAACTAATTATAATAATTCATATAATCAAAGTATGTCTAATAATTTTAATTCTGGTAATAATCAGTCTTTAAATGTTGGACGTGTACCTGGTAATGATAGCTCTAAGAAGAATAATAAGAATAACAAGTTTATTGTTGCTGGTGCTTTAGTTGTTGCAGTTATTATTTTTGTTTTTGTTTTTGATATACCGGCACTTTTTTCTGGAAAAAGAACTATTATGATTTATATGATTGGTTCTGATTTGGAATCTGGTTATGGTGCTGCTAGTGCTGATATTGAGGAAATTAAAAGTTCAGGTGTTAATTTTGATGATGTTAATATTTTGATTTATACTGGAGGATCTAAAAAATGGTATAATGATGATATTCCTAGTGATAAGAATGCGATTTTTAAGGTTACGGAGTCAGGTCTTGTTAAATTAGAAGAATATGATAAGGCTAATATGACTGATCCTTCTACTTTAGCTAGTTTTTTGAATTATGGATATAATAATTATAAATCTTCTAAGTATAGTTTGATATTATGGGATCATGGTGGTGGACCAGTTTATGGTTATGGTAAAGATGAAAATTATTTAGGACTTCTTAGTTTATCAGAGCTTAGACAAGCTTTTGAGGCTAGTCCATTTAAAAATAAAAAATTAGAGTTATTTGGCTTTGATGCTTGTTTAATGTCTAGTATAGAAGTTGCGAGTGTTGTTTCTGATTATGCTGATTATATGGTTTCATCTCAGGAAACTGAACCTGCTTGGGGCTGGGATTATGGTTTCCTTTCAAAAGTTTCTAAGAAAACTAGTACTGTTGACTTTGGTAAGGCTATAGTTGATTATTATGCAAACTTCTATGGTCGTACCTCTTTGAAAGGTATTACTTTATCTTTACTTGATCTTTCTAGAGTTAATTATGTAGAAAATGAAATTAATAATTTATTTAAAGATGTGGATGATAATTTAAGTATTGATTATTCTAGTGTTTCTCGTACTAGAAATTCAGCTAAAGCATTTGGAAAGGTTAGTGCTGATTCTACTTATGACTTAGTTGATTTGTATGATTTGATTGATAAAATGCCTAGTAAGTATGCATCTTTATCTGATTCAGTAAAAGAAGCTATTGATTCATTTGTGGTTTATCAAACTACGGATTTAGTTAATACTTATGGTGTATCAATTTATTTTCCATATGAAGGTAAAACAAATATAACAAGTTTTATTTCTACGTATAGAACATTTAATTTTGCTGATGAATATACTGAATTTATTGCTAATTTCTCTTCAAAACTTACTGGTAATAGATTAAATAATTGGAGATTGAATGATAATGTTCCAACTGTTACAACTGATGATACAGTTAGTGTAGAAGTACCTAGTGATGTTGCTTCAAATTATAGTTCGGCAAGTTATATTATTTTTGAAAAAACTAATGATAATTATTATGTACCTAGATTTAAAGGTTCTGATGTTTCTGTTTCTGGTAATACTTTTAGTACAACAATTACTAAGAAAGGTTTAGTAGCTTATGATAGTGAAGAGACTATTTATTTAACAGCTGTTGAATCTGAAAAAGGTAAAAATTATGTTAAGTATTTGATACCTGTAACTTTACAAAATTGGGGTGAACGTATTTCAGATAATTTTGAAGTAGCTGCAGCATATATTGAATTTGTTGTTAATGATGAAAATCCTAAAGGTTATATATCATCGGTTATACCAATTATATCTGAAGAAGAATCTCTTGCTCCTAAGTTAAATTATGAACTTAAGGATTGGAAATTAGTTCAGTTGTGGAATTTTTCATATAAAATATTTGATGATAATTTAAATTATACTTCTGATTGGGAGAGTTCTGGTACAATGACTGGTGTTGAATTTAAAACTGAGGATGGTTTTGAACTTGAATTTAGAGATCTTGAGCCAGGAAAAGAGTATTACGTATTATTTAATATAAAAGATAGTCAGGGTAATCAATATACTACTAATGTTGTTAGAGTTAATTAAAAAGTCAACTGTTAAAAGTTGACTTTTGATATTTCTATTACTTTATTCATGTCATCATCGGTTGCTAAAATGTTTTTGTGTTCTTTATGACATTTTTTACACTTATATAAGATTTTATATGTGTCTTTATATTTTTCAAGACCAATAGGTTCTAATAGTCCTTTACAAGGATTTAATCTGTCACCTGGATTTATATCTACATGTTTAGAATATAAACAGTATGGGCAATGATCTCTAGCTGTATATCCTAAAGGTTTTACTTCTTCATGACAATTTTCACAAGTAAAACTTTCATCACGCATAGTAAATTGTTTCATAAAAATCACCTGATTATATTATAACGATTTAGTAAAAAAAATAAAATATATTTTTATTCAATCTAAAAATTTGTTATACTGGTAATGGATATATTTTAAGGATTGAGTGATTAGTATGGATTTTAGGATAAATGAATTTGAAGGACCATTGGATTTATTACTTCATCTTATTAAAGAAAGTAAGATGAATATTATGGATATTGAGGTTGAGAAGATAACTGTTCAATATATGAATTATTTGGATTTACAAGAAAAATTAAATTTAGAAATTGCTTCTGAATATTTAGTTATGGCTTCAGAATTAATTGAATTAAAGTCAAAGTTATTGCTGCCTAATCAAAAAGATGAATCTTTAGAAGAGGAAGATCCAAGAGAAGAGTTAGTTAATAGATTGTTGGAGTATCAAGCTTATAAGGAAATTACTAAGGTTTTTCATGATAAAGAGAGTTTGAGAAAGGAAATATATACTAAGTCTCCAGAAAGTATTAGAAATTATGTAGAAGAAAATACTAGTATTACTTCTTCAGTTACTTTGGATGATTTAGTTGATGCTTTTAAAAAGTTTTTGGAAAGAAAAAAAGAAGAAAGACCTTTACAGACAAAGGTTACAGTTAATGAGATTTCTGTTTCTTCTAGAAGATATGAAATTAAAAAATTATTAAAAAGTAAAAGAAGAGTATCTTTTTTTGAACTTTTTCCTGTTGTTTCTAAGGAGTATGTTATTGCGACTTTTTTAGCTATTTTAGAAATGGCTAAGAATAAGGAAATTACAATCAGTCAAAATGATACTTTTGATGATATTATTTGTGAGGTGATGTAGTTTATGAAGAAGGCTATTTTAGAGGGACTTTTATTTGTTGTTGGTGAAGAGGGACTTACATTAGATCAAATTGGTGCTGTTTTACAGATTGATGAAAGTTCGGCAAAAGAGTTATTAATGGAGTTAAAACATGATTATGAAGATGAATCTAGAGGACTTAGAATTGATTTTTTAGGTAATAGATTTAAATTAACAACAAAATATGAACATCGTAGTTATTATCAAAAGTTATTAGAAAATCCTGAAACTAATACTTTAAGTCAAGCTGCGTTAGAGACACTAGCAATTGTTGCTTATAATGAACCTGTTACACGAATGCAAGTTGATGCAATGCGTGGAGTTGGATCTACTCAAATTATTAGAAAATTAGTTGCGAAGGGATTTATTAAAGAAGTAGGTAGAAGTGATCTACCAGGTAGACCTATTTTGTATGAGAC
>CAZIFN010000003.1:0-41126 GCA_964538205.1 uncultured Mycoplasma sp. | reverse complement strand
CATTTTTACTAGGAATAGACTCTATTATTCTAAACATTCCTTCAATATCAACAACATCTGTTAATCTATATTTACCATCCTGAGCTTTCAATTTCAAAGCGTGACAATTTGTCACGGTTTCATTTCCCTCTTCTTTTAATCTTTGTTTTAGCTTTCTCCAATATGATTGCTTATCTTTACTTTCAGATATTACTCCAACTATATCAACAACACTAATATAATATTTTTCTTCTTCTTGATTCCATACAGCTCTTATTGTTTCATTATCAAAAATTTTATTAATTAAATGCATTTTATCTTGATTCATTTATAACCTCCTACTTCTTTTCAAATTCAGATAATTCTATTATATCTTCAAAATTACCTATTCTTTTAAGATATTCTAAACCATCATCAACAGCAATATTTTTTACAAGAACACCATTTAAAATCATGAACATACTTAGATTCAATAGTATCTTTACATTTCTTACATTGTATCTTATTAACTAGTATCTTTTTATTAATTAAATCTTTTATTTTTAATTTAATATTATTCAATACATCATGCTTACATAATCAATTACACGCTCTTTAATGCCCATTTTTTCAGCATATAAAGATAGTTTAACAAGATCCTTATCCTTTCTTTTTATATACTCTCTTACACTATATTTAATATGTTCTAAATCCATTCTATTTTTAGACCTAATTATATCACATATACATCTTTCAATATCATAAACTTTTACTTTATTACCTATAGGTGTCTCTATTTCAGTAAGTCCCAGTTCATAAATATCATTATCAACGTAAAATACATTATGTTTTCTTAAATGAATACTATTATAGTTTCTTTTTACTGTTATATCATATACATCACATGGTTCTTCTATAGATAAACCATGAAAATACAAAGCAGTCATATGAGAATATATTATATTAGGCATACTTAAACAAAAAACATAATACTTATCTTCTATTTTATTAGTATCAATGTAAATACCGGTTGCCAGTTTTTCTATAAGTCCTTTTTCTTGCATGATTGAAAGATACATTCTATGTATATTAAAAATATCAAGTTCTTTTGAAGTAATATATCCATTATTTTTTTTCATAAGTTCTTCGATAATTTCTATATAACTTTTATTTTCAAACTCTTTTATAGTTAATTTTTCCATACTATACCTCTTTTGACTTTTCTACTTAAATTATATCACATTCAGTGGAAAAGTCAAGATGGTAGAATTGTTTTTTTATACGACTTTGATAATTATATATAGAAGTTTATGCTATAATGGAAGACATTTAGAAAGTGATATTATGTTTAAAACTAAATTTAATAAATTTTACTGGACTATATATTTTAAGTTCTTCATTACTACAAATTTCTGATAATATTAAGCCATATTATTTTTATATTTTTTTAAATTATTGCACCGATAATATGATGTACATAATATTATAATTTATGTCATACTAATTATTTAAATTTTAAAATCTACACGAGTATAATATTTTATAAAGAAAAATATGTGATTAGATGAATTTGTAAAATAATTAATTCAAAAATAAAATATACTCACTTTTAAGAGTATATTTTATACTATTAATAACATTCTTAGTATTTGTAATGATGTTATTATAAAGAATATTTTAGATACTAATATTATTTTATTTAAACATTCTTCTATATTTTTATCTTTTATTTTTATTTGTTCTTTTGCTTTTATATTTTGTTCATATATTATATATTGATATATTCCTATTATTAATAATATTATTATACCTATTTTAGCATCCATACTAGTATTTATTATTGATGAAATAATTATGGTAATTATAGGTGTTAAACTTATAGAATATATATATGGTATTATTTTACCTATATTATTTATTATATTATTATCTAATTTTGTATATCCTGAAAATAAGTAGGCAATTGATACATCAAATATTTTATTACTATTATAGGTCTTAGTCTTTAGTTTTATCATTTTTCTTTTTATTTGATATTTATTTAAATAACTATCTTTACTTTCTACTAAGTGTATAGAATTATCATCTTTAGTTAGTTTTATTACTGCTTCTTTAGCAGTTGATTTAGATGTTTTTTTTGATAGTGTTAATAATAGTATAACTAGATATGATATTGTTGTTGAAAGTATACTTATTATTAGTAATATTTCTTTCATATTTGCCCTCTATTCTTTCTTTTTTAAATATTTTTCTTTTATTTCATCAATTATATCATCTACATCATTAACTATTTTATCTTTACCAAAAGAAAAGATTGTAAATATAAATAAGCCTATCATTACAAAGATCATTAGTAATAGAATAAATAGAATAATATTAAAGTTATCTTCTTTAGGAATTGTTGTATCTAAATAACTATTTGTTAGGTATTGATCAAAGTTATCTTTAGTAATTATTACTTCGTTTTCTGCAGGTATAAAGTTTGGTAAATTTTTAATTGCTAGGTCTTTTAGTTCATCATTTATTATTACTGGATAACCATATACTTTTATAGGTTCTGGCTTTTCTTCTATTCTTTCATATGTATAATCAATTATATTTTTATATTTTTGATAGTCACTATCGCTAATAGCAATTAAATAAGTATGCCATTGTCCTGTTTCTTCTTCTTCTATTACGAAATGTATTGATTTTTTATTTGTTGAAAAGTAAGCAAATTTTTCTGACATTTTTGATATTTCTATATAGGAGTATTCATCAACACTAGTTATTTTTTCCCAAGGCTTAATTGTTTCTTTTTCTTTAAATATTTGATAAGCACTTACGGATAGAACTGTAATAGAAATTATATAAATTAAAGATAGAAATAATTTAATTATGATTTTCTTTTCTTTATTTTTTTTCTTATTTCTTTTCGACATATAATATACTGCTCCTTATGTTTATACTTCTTTATTTTTTCTAGAACTTAGTAAAAATTTTTCTGCTAATTTATAGTTATTTCGATTTTTTATATACAGGTAACCTATAATAGAAAATACTATGGCTCCTATAAAGTTTACGAACAAGTCTTTCATTGTGTCTATTAGACCTAATTCTAAGTAACCTGATTCAATTACTATTTGTTCATTATTAGTTGTATAAATAACTGTTTTTGCGATATCATCAATAACTACTGGGATGTTTTTTCCTTCTTCATTTAATGCTACTGAAGATACTTTATTAATAATACGATCTTTTTGCATATCTTTTTCTAAATATTTATCGATTGAAAATTCTGCAAATTCCCAAAGGATTCCAATAGTCATAGAAAAACATATTGAAACTATGGAAACAAATACTGGTGATAAGTTAAATTTTATATGTTTATTACTATTAAGTATATCTACTAAAGAAAATCCTATAGCTGCACAAATAAAGCCATTTATGGTATGAAGAATACTATCCCATTCTTTTACTAATCCATAAAAGTTTTGAATTTCTCCAAGTATTTCTGCAGCAAAAATAAATAGATAAACTATTATTTCTAATGTTGATGGTAATTCTATATTAAATTTTTCTGAAATTAGACTTGGTAGTGTGAATAATATTAATGTTAAAATGCATAGTAATACGTTTTCCCAATTACCATTCATACTTTGAGCAACCATACATATTATGACTAATAGTCTTAGTAGTAAATATACTATTATAGTTTCTTTAGGCTTTTTATTTTTTATTTTCTTTTTCATATATTCACCTACTCTTCTTTAAATAATTTATTTATATTCTCCTTTGGTAATAACATTTTCATCCTTCTATTTACGCTAAATTTAAATTTCATTTCTTTTGTTTTTAGTTCTTCTCCATCTATACACCAAGATACTTTAGGAGGATCAATAAATTCTAATTCCATATTATCTGTTTGATAATAAGTAACATTAGGTATATCTTTTAATCCTGATTTGCTTAGTTCTACAAATACTTTTAGGATTTCTTTTTTATTTTTTAATGGTATAAATGCTACTTCAAACATACGATCATCTAGCTTTATGTCATAATATATATCATTAAATCCAGCTACTCGTGATGAATTTGTTATAAAGAAGAAGGCATAATTACCTGTATATTCTTTTCCATCTATTTTATATTTTATGTTATAGGTATTTATTTTATTTCTAAGTTGTTTTATTCCATACATAATATAAGCAATTTTTCCATATTTTTTCTTTAATTCTCTTGGTGTATTGTAAGACATGTCGATATAATCTCCTAAGCAGGCAACATAAATAAATGGATTATCATTCATATAACAAACGTCTACTGTTTTTGTTTTTCCTGATAAAATTAAGTCTAGGCTTTTTATATAGTCATTATTTAATCCATACATATGTCCAACATCATTGGTTGTTCCTAATGGTAAGTTTGCTAGGGTTAGTGTTTTCTCTCGAGCCATATTTCCCGTTACTACTTCGTTTAATGTTCCATCTCCTCCAGCACTAATTACTAGATCTATATCGTTTGGAAGATTTTTAACTATTTCTGTTGCATCTTTAGCATGTTTTGTATATTTTATTTCAGCATCATAGCCATATTTTCTTAAAATATCATAAAAATTTTTCTTACTACCAATACTTTTAATCTTACCTGATTCAGGATTCATAATAATAGCACATTTTTTCATAATATCTTCTTCTCCCTTCGATAGATATATTATACCATTAATTTAAAATTTTACTAGAGGATATGAAAAAATGAATTTTTTTGTTCTTGTGAATAATTTTTTCTATTTAGAACTACCTTTAAAAGCATTATTTACATTTTCTTCTAAATATTGATACATTTTTGTACTAATATTTAGATTAGGATATTTAGAAGGATCTTTTCCTAACTTAGTAATAACTTCATTAGTTATTAATACATTTTTATAAGTAGACATTGATTTTTTTATTTCATCTTCTTCTACACCAGAAGCAATATCTGTATATATTTTTTGTGAATAAAATGCAACTAGGATTCTTTGTGATTCTCCTAATAATGTTTGTTCTTGATTACTATTTAGTAATTCTAGTAAATAATTTAATTCTATATTAATGAATAGTTTTTTTGCTTCTTCTGGCATATCTGGGGATATTTCAAATAATTTTTCTGATAGTAAATCTGTACCTAAATTATAAAAGTATGAATCATATACTGGTTTTATTCCAATGATTTGAATTAATTGATTAATAAGCATCATTTCGACTTGATATTCCATTGTAATTTCATTTGAAAAAGGCGTTCTGCAACATGCAAGAAGTTCTGTAAATCCTTCTGTTAGTCCTCTGTTTGAATCATATATATTTTCATCATCACAGTTTTTTACAAAGCCAGAAGAATATATTCCTGTTTCTTCATTAAAAGTTGAACTAGCCATATGATATAGTTCATGTAATAAACATTTCTCGAGATTTTCTGTAAAAAATGAATTATTATCTGGCATAGATAAACTAATTTCTCTTAATCTTTTTATAAATTCGGAAGATATAACTATTTTATTAGTTTCTATATTATAATAACCCGCTTTAAGAAGTTCATCTTCATCTTCTAAATGTTCCCTATTTATATCAAAGTCTAATTCTATTTGCAAAGTTTTAAGTTTATTATAAAAGTTAGCTCTATTTTTTTCTGGTATTTGCCCTTCAATATAACTTAAAATATCAGTATAGTCATAATCTTTATTTTGTAATGATTTATTACTTTTTATTATTTCTATTAACATTTGTGTATATAAAATAAATTTATTTTTTATTTGTAATTTTTTTAATATTTTTTCTTTTTCTTCCTCTTCTAATTGAGTTAATATTCCAGCTATATATTTTTTTAAGATTATATCTTTATCTTTAATTTCTATAAATATCTTTTCATTATTTATGGTAAAGTAATTCATTTAAATACTTCCTCTCTTTTTCTGTTATTATAACAAAGTTTTATATGTATAACAAATTAATTGTTATTGTGTTTTATTTTTGTTATAATTTTATTGTACAGGGTGGTGTTTTTATGGTTAAGAATAATAATTTAAGAGATTACAATATGGATCTACTTAGAATACTTGCTAGTTTTATGGTTATTGTAATTCATGTTTCTGCTTATAACTTTTCTACTACTCCTACTAAAAGTATAGAATGGCTTAGTTATAACTTTTATGATAGTTTAGTAAGAAGTGCAGTACCTATATTTTTAATGATTTCTGGTGTGTTTTTTCTTAGTGATAGAGTTCAATCTAGTATTAAGAAAATATATACAAAAAATATATTTAAGTTACTTATTGTATTTATTTTATGGTCTTTAATATATGTTATATTTTCTGTATTTACTGATAGATTAGATATTAATGGAGTTATTTCATCTTTAATAGTTGGACATTTTCATTTATGGTTTATACCTGTAATAATTGGTATATATATTATTTGCCCTTTTATATATAGGTTTATTAAAAATAGTGATAGAAAATTATTTAAATATTTTATTATATTATTAATTATTGCTTCTTTTCTTAGAACTATTTCATATTTAGAATTTTTACCATATTATAGTTATATTATATTAATAATTGATAATTTACCTATTGATATTATTTGCGGTTTTTATAGTTATTTTATTCTTGGATATTTTCTTTATAATTATGATATTTCTAAAAAGAAAACTAAGATTATTTATGTTCTTTCTATATTAAGTGTTATAGGATGTTTTATTGGTACTTATTTATTGTCTAGATATTCTGGTTATAATAATTCTCATTTAATGAAAGAGTTTTCTATATTTACATTATTTGAGTCAATGGGATTATTTCTATTTTTTAAGAATAAGTGTTTTGTTGGAAGGAATATTTTTAGTGATAGAATAACTAAGATTAGTAGTTGTACGCTAGGTATTTATGTTATTCATATGTTAGTTATGTATAGTTTATTTGATCTAGATTTAATTCAGGTTAGATCTTTTAATACAATTTTATCAGTACCTATTTTATCAGTTCTTATTTTTATAATATCTTTAGTTTTAGTTTATTTTATAAAGAAGATAAAGTTTATTGGTAAATGGATATTTTAAAAGAGTTTCTTTTTTTGAAACTCTTTTATTTTGCTGATGAATATATAATTTTTATTTGTTTGTTTTTTAGATAATCACTGTCTCTTATTTGTATGGTTTTAATTACTATAAAAATATTGTAACTTCTCCTTGCACTATTTAGTAATTTTATTTTTTAAATTTATATTTTGTAGGTTCAGAAGACTCAATTAAATTTGAATCTAATAATAATGCAATTATTTCTGATGCTCTAGATTTTTTTACCTCAAATATTTCTGCAATGTCTTCCCATTTGAAATCATATTGATAACTAAATTTATCAAATAATTTTTGAATTTTATCATGAGTACTCTTCGTTACATTCATTGGAAGATTTTTATGTAATTTGATTACAAAGTAATCTTCATCACTAACAACATTTCCACTTACAGCTGGACTTTTTTCACTCACAACCGGACTTTTTAAAATAGTCAGTAATACTGGTCAGTTATCAAATGACAACAATTTGTAGTAAACTTAAACAAAATGCTCTCTTTCATAACCTCATTATCTTACTTTTAAACAACCAAACTTGTTTAATATGTGATTCAAGTCATAAAGGATATATTAAAGGACACTATAAGAAAGAAGACTATATAAAATTTCTAACTATCATGGTTATATATCATTTACATCATTTACTCGAAATTCCTTATACTCGGCTACACTTTTAAAAGAGTTTCTTTTTTGAAACTCTTTTATTTTTCTAATATTTCTTTTTTCCAAGTATTATATATTTTATCTATACTATAATCTTTTACTTTTATTAGAGATTGTTTGCTGTATTTTTGTAATTCTTTTTTATCATTTAGTATTTGAACTATTCTTTTTGCCATATCTTCTTTATTCCTATTTTTTATTAATATACCTGTATTTTTTGAAAGTAGTTCTTTAGGACCTGATGCATTATCAAAAGCTATACATGGTAGTCCATAATGCATTGCTTCTAACAATACTAACCCAAAACATTCACTAATACTTGGCATTACATATAAGGATGCATTTAGATAAGCATTTTCTAATTCTTTATCTTTAACGAATCCTAATAGTTTAACATTTTTTTCTAGTCTTAATACTTTTATTTTTTCTTCTATTTTATTTCTTAAATACCCATCGCCACAAATATTAAGTTTTATATTGTTATCATATTTAGTTACTATTTTCATAACGTCTAATAAGTCTTCAAATCCTTTTTCGGGAGAAAGTCTTCCTACTGATACTATATTTTTATTATTTAATTTAGATTTATTATTTCCTTCTATTATGACTGGATTTGAAATTAAAATGCATTTAGGATTAACTTTATCTTTATAATATTCATATAATTCTTTTGTACTTATTATAAAATAATTAAAATTACTTACTGATTTAATAAGTCTTTTTACATATTTATTATCATTATTATGATAGTTATGTTCTGTTGCGATAGTTATTATTTTTTTAGGTGCATATTTATTAATTATTTTATTATGTTCTTCTCTTGTAGTTATTACATAGTCAGTATTTAATTTTTTGGCTTCTTCTTTATTTAATTTGTTAGCTAAATATTTAATTTTTATTCTTCTTAATACTTCTTTAAGAGCTTTTAGAAACTTTCTTTTCTTTATTAAATCTTTTATGCTTTTATCTTTTAAATCTTTATCAATAAGATATTTTATTTTTATTTTATCAGAAAAGTTAAAAGCTGGTTTATCATTTAATTTATATGTACATATTATTTCTATATCATATTCTTCTTCAAACATTTTACATAAGTATGATATATATTTTTCTATACCACCGAAGTCTAAGTGTAGAGAAAATATTGTTATTTTTTGCATAGACTTATCACCTTTTTAATATTTTTTTTAATATTTTTCTTATAACTCCTAAAAAGCCTAATTCATTATAATTTCTTTTTAATCTTTGCAATATAGTTTCATTTTTTGAACTCATTTTATCATACAATGCCAAGAATAATCTACTAATATCTTCTTCAATTGCTTTTGATTCTTTATCATTCCAATTATACTTATCTTTTAATCTATAATAAATATTATCAATATCTTTAAACATATTATAATAATTAATCTTAATAGCATCCTTTTGCTTAATATCTTTTTTTTGTTTAGTATCATCTTTTTGTTTAAAAACAGTAAAATAATAATATGATTTAGAAACGCTTATATCGGTCATGGTTTTAATATAGTTATCAACAACTTTAATTGAGTTTTCAACAGTAATAAAATAATTACTTTTAGAAATGTTAGTATTATGATATCTATATTCATATAATGATTCTTCTAACATAGTTATTTTTCCACCATTAATAATATAATTACTTAAGAAACTATAGTCTTCGGCCGTTTTAAGTTTTTCATCAAATTTTAAATTATTCTTTTTAATAATATTAGAACTATACATAATTGGTGCATTAGGTACAGGGTTGTCATATATCATAATCCATTCTTTAGGTAAATTCTTTATATTTTTAAATAACGTTTCACTTTTTCTTTTACCTTTTTTATCTATTGCATATATATTAACGGAACAAGCATTGTATTCTTTATTTTCACACAAAAATTTATATTGTTTCATTAGTCTTTCTGGTTTAGATAAATCATCACTATCCATTCTAGTAATATACTTACCTTTAGCAAGATCAAGTCCAGTATTCATAGCTCCCGCTATACCTTTAGAGTTTTTATTTTTTAATACTTTAACTCTATTATCTTTTCTTTCATATTCTCTAGCTAAATCATAAGTTTTATCATTAGATCCATCATCAATAACAATTAATTCAAAATTCTTATATGTCTGATTTAAAATACTTTCTATTGCTTGGTTAATATATCTTTCAGTGTTATAACATGGCATTATAACTGTTATTAAATCATTTTTCATAATCAATTACTCCTTTTTGCTTTTTTATATATACTCCTAATAAATTTATCTAACTTCGGGTGTTTGTCTAATTTTAATGAAAATATTGTTTTTAATCTTATTTTGTCTTCACGAAAACAATAGATAATATGCTTTACTTTCATATAAATATTTAAGTCATTGTAATCTTTTAATATTCTATTATTTTTTTCACTTTGTATTCTATACATTTCATTATTATAATCATCTATTATTTTTTGTACATTTAAATTAGAATAGTCTATTTTTTTATTATTAGCAATTTTCACGCTGTTATAATAAAGTTTTTTATATTCAGCTTGGCTTGGTTCATAAGTACTTGCAGTTAATTCATTTAATTTATATTTAATTAAATTATCATATTCATGATTATCTTCTATGATATGTCTTTTTTTGTTTTCTTTTTTTCTATTAATTATCTCATTATATACTTCTATTAGCTTTTGATTAGTGACATTTATATCAAAATGTTCTTCTACATATTTTCTTCCCTTTTCTCCTCTTATAATTCTTTCACTTTCGTTTGACACTAAAAACTCAATTGCTTTTTTTAATTCATTAGAATTTTTATTTTTTACTAAATATCCTATTTCCGGAGCACCAGTAACATATGGTAAAGCTGTGTTATTAAAAACAATTACAGGCTTATGACAAGCCATTGCTTCAACAGCCATGAAGCCAAAACTTTCTCCTGTAGATGGCATTAAAAATATATCACAGGCATTATATGCATAAAGTAAATCTTTTGTATTTAAAAATCCTAAATCAATTACTCTGTATTTATCTTTTACCTCATCTAATAAATGTTTTGTATGACAAGTTATAACTGTAATTTTTTTATCAATATTTAACTTTTTTAGTGCTTCTAAGACGTACTCAGTTCCCTTAAAGGCGTCCTGTGCCCTTAAAAAAAGCACAATGTCATTTTCATTAATACCAAATTTTCTTCTTGCTTTCTTTTTAGATATATTATTATTAAATTTTTTCAAGTCTATTCCAAGCGGTATTAAATGTATATGCTTAAAATCTTTAGTTAATGGAGAGGTTTTAGCAAGTTCATACATATAAGGAGTTGTTACTATTAAATCAGCATTAATACTATGATAAACTTTATTCTTCAAATTCCATAAATCATTACAATTATCTTCTTTCATTTTATAAATGGAATTAAGATTTGGGCAATTCCTACAACCAGTTTTCCAGCCATCACAGTCATCAAAATGAACACATCTTCCAGTAAAAAACCATGGATCGTGAATAGTAAAAACGCTTTTTTTCTTACCACATAAATTTAATAAAGAATAAAGGGAAATTCTACTATCATGTAATAAATGATAATGTACTAAGTCTGCCTCTTTAAAAAACTCGCTTTGTTCTAAGGCAGGAGAAGTTAAAGAAAAACACGAATGAATAGATAGCTTTTCGTCTTCAAATTCTAGCATTTTATAAAATTTATCTTTTTCTTCATAAGTTTTAAAAAACGTTTTTACATTTATATCATTAGATTGCTTATCAATAATAATTTGTTTTGCACTAAATTCATTGCCTTTATTTAAATTTTTCATTAAATCGAAGCCATTCCATCTTTTTCCTGGCAAATCTAAGTTATTCACAAACAATATTTTTTTCATGTTTTCTCCTTTTAAACGCCCATCTGCTTTTTATAATATTCATCACATATTTTTTTTGTATTACCCGTTTTTATTAATTTTCCATGTTCAATCCAAACTACTTTATCACACAGTTCTTTGATTGATTCTAGAGAATGTGATACATATAGCACAGTTGTTCCACCTTTTATCATTTCAAGCATTTTTTCTTTACTCTTTTCTTGAAATTTTATATCTCCAACTGATAATATTTCATCTACAATAAGTATCTCAGGATTTACAACAGTTGCGATTGAAAAAGCTAATTTAGCAGTCATACCTGATGAAAAGTTTTTAACTGGAACATCTAGAAAATCTTTTAATTCTGAAAATTCAACAATATCATCAAATTTTTCTTCTAAGAATTTTTTAGAATAACCAAGAATAGCTCCATTTAAAAATATGTTTTCACGAGCTGTTAGTTCTAAGTCAAAACCAGCACCTAATTCTATCATAGGAGATATAACTCCATTTACTGTTACTTTTCCTTTTGTTGGTTTCATTACTCCAGAGACAACTTTTAATAAAGTTGATTTTCCTGCTCCATTACTTCCAATTAGACCTACAACTTCTCCTGGTGCTACTTCAAATGAAATATCTTCTAAGGCCCAAAACTCAGTACGCTTTTGCCTTCTTTTTTTATCAAAAACTGATATAAATGCTTCTTTTATTGAATAGTTTTTCTCAATTCCTAAGTTAAACTTCATCGATACATGTTCTATTTTTATCATTATATATTCCTTCTTTCCTATATATAGTAGATAAATTTATCTTGATTTTTCTTAAATACTATACTACCAAGTAGTAAAGTACCAAGTCCTATTGCTCCTATTATTAATAAAGTCGCTATTGAAGGACAATTTCCAAATAATAAAATATCTCTAGCACTATTTATAAATTGGTATAATGGATTAAGTTTAAATAATTGTTGAAGGTATGCAGGTAGTATTTCTAAACTATAAAATACTGGAGTAAAATAATTCCAAATTGTTATAACTATTCCATAAATATATAGCATATCTCTTAAAAATACTGATACACATGATAGTAATAGTCCTATTCCTGCTGAAAATAAAAATAGGCATAGAAAAATATATGGTAATATTAAATAGTACCAGTTAATACTTGCTGGATATTGACCTAGTCCAAATTGTGTAATAATTATTAGAATAAATAAAGGTATTAATGTTAATACAAAATTTATTCCTACAAATATACATTTTGATATTGGAAAAATATATTTAGGTATGTAAACTTTATTTATTAATGAGAAATTTGAGACTACTGAGGTCATAGCGGTATTGGTTGCTTCACTAAAATAATTAAACATTACAATACCAGTCATTAAATAAACTAAATAGTTTACACCCTCTACTTTAAACTTAAACATTTGTGAAAATACTATTGCCATTACGGTCATCATAAGTATTGGATATAAAAGACTCCATACTATTCCAAGTACTGATCTTTTATATTTTACTTTAAAATCTCGGGAAATAAGTCTTCCCATTAAAAATTGATATTTTTTGAAGTTAAGCCATATGTTTTTTAATGTATTCATTTTTAAACTCCTTTTTTAGTGAAAATAATAGTTATTAATAATCACTAGCTACTATTTGATTATAACATAGAAAAAAGATAATAGTCAAACTAGGTGTAAACCTATAATATAAAATTAATAATTTAAAAAACTGCTTATTTTGAAGCAGTCTTTTCTTCTTTAAATACTATTTTATCACATATTAAATAGTTTGATATTGTAGTTGAGGCATTAGAAATTAATTTTTCTAATATTGAACTCATATTAAAATATTTATCTAAGCATACTAGTACAAGTGAATCTATTGCAAATGATAAGGCTTTACTAGCTAAAAATGTTGGTATTTGTTTTTTATATTTTTTACTTTTACATTTATATACAACTTTTTTATTTAGAAAAAATGATGCAGTAATTGAAAAAATATAGGCTATTACATTTGATACGATAACGTTTCTTATAATTACATGATAACTAAGTAAATATATAAGAACATTAATAATTGTTGTTATTGTTGCAATATAAACATATTTAGCTGGTTTACTTTTAAGAAGCCTTTTTATTTTCTTTTTAGTTAGTGTAGTCATAGAAACTACCATATTGAACATATTTGTAATCTTTGATTGCTTTTTGATCGTCATATTCTAACTTATCAAGAGAAATTATATTTTTATCTTTATATAGTACTTGTCTATTAAATACTGGTATCTTAGTTCTAGTTGATTCTATATATTTAAAGTAATTTGAAATATTTAAATCTAGTTTATTTAAAACATATGCTCCTAGATAACTAGCATTCATATATTCTATATCATCTGTTTCTATATCATAGTTAGATAGTATTACGGCTTTAGTTGTAAATTTCCTCATGTAATTAAGTTGTTCATCATCTGTATTAAAGTAACTTGAAGCTAAATATAAATCTACTCCATTACTATCAACTATATATGGTAAGTGATCACCAAAGAAGACTATAATTGTTGGTACATCTAAATCTTGAATCATTTCATATAAATTATTTAATTCTTTTGATGCATCATATAAACCTTGAGCATAGCTTTTAAGCATTGCTGTTCCTTCTTTAGAATAACTTGTATTTGTTACATTTATGTCATATTTTGAATATTTATCTGTTGGATATGGGAAATGATTTTGACCAGAGGCTGCCATAATAAATTTATAATTTCCTTTACTTGTATCTTTTAATTCGTTATAAATATCTTTCATAAATGATTCATCTGAATAATAATTTCCTTTTTTATTTCCTTTTAAGTCTTTCCCATAGATAGTCTTTGTTGCTCCAAATAGTTCATAATTTGTTTTACTATTATAAGATGTTTCGCCCCAAGGAGTTAGATATACGGTTGTATAGCCATTATTATTAAATTCTTTGATAATATTAGGTGCTTTTTTTCCTGTTTCCTTATTATAATATTCATTATAAGGTATTGTTCCTTGAGTCCAAAATGAAAGGGAAGCTCCTGTTAATATTTCAAATTCAGTATTGACACTTGCTCCTCCTTTAGTTGGAACTAATAAATCAAATACCATTTTATCTTTATCTTTTTCATAGCTATTAATTTCTTTCATTAATGGTTTATCAAACTCAATTTCTTTAACATTTTCTAAGTCGGAAAATGACTCTGATAATAGAAAGACTACATTAGCTTTTCCCCAACTTCCAGATTGAGATACTTTATCATATGAATATAATAACTTATTTACATATTGTTTACTATATTCTGTTTCTACTAAATCTCTTTTTGATATTGCTGATAAAATTATTCCTTGGTAAAGTCCAAATTCATCGGTAAACTCTGTAACTGATATATACTGATCTAATGTTTTCTTTTCTGTGTTATAAATATCTGTAATAAAGAATCTATATTTGTCGTTCATAGCAAATACTATTCCTGCAAATGCTAAAGCACTGATAAGTAAGACAATTAATCTTTTTGGAATACTTTTTATAGATAGTTTTGTAAATTTATCTGTATAGATTAAACCAATACTTATTGCTACAAAGATGATGCTTTTTATAATTGTGAGCCATATCCAGTTTCCAATTGTAGTTGTTGCTGTTGCCATCATACTCATACCATCAGGATTTAAATAATTAACATCTGATAGTTCTATTGGAATACCCATGATATTTAATTTTATATCATTTATTATTAATAGTATTAATGTTATACTTAAAAGAATTATTTTTGTTATTTTACTTCTGTTTGTTAGACTATTAATTATTATGAATATCAAAGTAACAAGAATATACATTAATAAGAATGGTAGGAAATGATTAAAAATACTAAAGATAGATAATTCTATATTATAAATCACAGCATATGTTTTCATTCTATAAAACATATCACTTGCTAATACTATAAACATTGGTAAGGCTATTAAATTAATAGTATATTTATTAAGAATTTTAGATGCTATTTTACTTGCATTTGGTTTTTTTAATTTGAATTTAGATATAAATAATATTCCTAGTATTAATAAAATTACTGGTAATACTTTACTTAATAATTGCGAATTAATTAATCTTAATGATACTAAAACTACTGGATATACAATAGCAACTGTTGTTATTGGTAGACCAATGTATTCTCCTGTTTTTCCTGTTTTAGTTGTATGTAACATATTAAAATATGCTAATCTTATAACGCCTGCAAGCATATAAAATATGCAGACTATTACACTTAAAAATCCATTTGATATTAAGACTGTAATAATAGCTGGTAATACTCCAAAACATATTACATCGGATAAAGAGTCTAGTTGAACACCATATTCTTTTTGACATTTATTATATTTATATTTTCTAGCTAATGTTCCATCAAAAGAATCACATACTCCGCATAGAAAAAGACAAAATGCTGCTAAACAAAAATGGGATTTAAAAGCACAATACATTCCTAAAAAGGCAATTGTTGTTCCAAGCATTGTTAATATATCGCATTTTCTAAAATAACCTATTATATACTTCATAGTTAACACTCCATTCATTAGTAAAATACTGACTATTATTATACACAAATATTATTTTTTAGCAACTAAATAGACGACAAATTTATAAATTTGTCGTTACAATTAATAATATTATTTATATAATTTACAGTATACTTTTGTTAGTAATTTATTTTTTTCTATCATTCTTTTTAAAATACTTCTTCCTTGATAGTATTTATTATTTTTATAATCTGGTACTTTATTTTTTAAATATATAAAAGCTTCATCAATAAAATCCATTCCTATTTTCTTATCTTTTTGATTTCTTTGTTGAATTGTATAATTAGTAATTATTCTAACTGTTAATTTATCTATTTCTTCTTTTAAGTATTTTTCTTTATGAAACTCAGTTCTTATAATTTCTATTATTTTTAAAATATCAAAGCATCTTCTATCTCTTACGGTTGTTTCACTATTACCATGAATTACATAATAGTTTAAGCATTCATTTACTTTAGTAATCTTTTTAGCTTTAGAAATAGCTTTTATTACAAATGGTGCATCTTCATATTTTAAGTCTTCAACAAATTTTATTTTATTTTTAGTAATTAATTCTCTTTTATATAATTTATTCCATGGTGATAAGTTAACTTCATTAATTAATTTTGGATTTTCTTTTAAAGTTGTATTTTTAAAATCTAATAGTTTTACTTCTTCTATTCTATTAGTAGGATAATATACTTTATAGAAGTCACAAATAACTAAATCTGCATTTTCTTTTATGGCTTTATCATATAATGTTTGACAAGTATTTTCTTCTAGATAATCATCACTATCAATGAACATTATATATTTACCAGTTGATTTTGATATACCAAAGTTTCTAGTTTTGCCAATTCCTTGATTTTTATTTTTATAATATTTTATTCTTTTATCTTTATATTTTCTTATGATTTCATCAGTTCTATCTGTTGAACCATCATTTATGAGAATAAATTCTAGTTCATTTTTTGTTTGACATAATAATGTATCAATACATTTATTTAAATATTTTTCTGCATTATAAATTGGAACAATAATACTTATATCTGGCATTTATATTTTCTCCTCCTTTAATTTTTTTATTTTTATAAAATAATTATAAATATCATCTATAGATGTAATTGTTTTTTTCTTTTTTATATTTATGATTAACATCATTATAGAACATACTATTAAACTTACTGATGGTGAAGTTATTATGTGTCCTGTAAACAGTGATAAGAATAGTATTAATAGAATACTTATATTTAACATATATAAATTAAAGTCTAGTTTTCTTTTTGGTTTAGTCATTTTTATTAAAATATATAAATAAGGACTAAAGAAGATAATGAAACCTATTATTCCATGATTAAAATATATATCAAAATAATCCATCTCAATTAGTTTATCTTCTTTATTATTGTAATAATAGCCTATTCCAAATAATTTTTTTGAAATATTTGAATTATTATATATACTTTTTCTATCAGTATAGAATGTTACTCTTTGACTAAATATAAAGTGATCAATTAAATTACCATTATCTATAATATCAGTTACATTTTTTACTTTTAAATAGTCTAAGTGTACTATGATATTTTTATAGAAATTAGTTTTTGGTATTAATATTACTAAACTTACAATACCTAGTATAATAATTATAAATGATGATAAGATACGTTTATATTTTTTATTTTTATATGATTTTATCATTATATATATAAAAGTCATTGCTAGAGTTATTAATAAAGATAATAATGGTGTTTTAGTACCTATAGTTAAGATTACTACTAGGTATAGTAATATATATAGTGTTTTAAATATTACTTTATTTTTACTATTAAATAGTATAAAAATTATAGGTGTTAGTATAGAGATAATTCCAGATATTTCATTTGCTGAATTATAATAACCTAAAGTACCAGATTTAGTTATTTCATAACTTTTAAATCCAGTATTAAGAATTATTGGAATAAAAATAAATATTAAATATAAAGTAAGAGTTGCAAAAAGTACTCCTGATGATATTTTTATTTCATCTTTTAATTCATAAAAAGATATTAATAGTAAAGGAAAATAAAATACTCTTAGTAGTCCTTGTATTTCACCAAAGATATTGCTTTTAAATACTAATATATTAATTAAATAAATAATACTGTAGGCAGTAAATATTAAATAATAAATTAAGGATAATTTCTTTTTATAAATAAAAATAGTAGTATACATTATAAATAGTAAGAATAATATTTTTATTATAATGCCAAGTGTTAAATTAAGGGAAAATACATGTAGACAAATACCAGTTATTAAATCAATGACTGGTTGCATCAAAATAAAAATACTTATTATTTTATTTAAATTCTTTTTTATTACTTTACTCATTTTATCCCTCTATTGCTTTATACTTACATAATAGCATTTATAACTTTGTTAGTCAAATGGACATTCTTTGACATAGCACATTCTGGTTAATGTTTATATTTTACATATTTTATTATATAATTATATATAGGATAGAGGTGATTCTTTTGGCGAAAAGTAAGAAAAAGAAAAAAGAAGTTACTACTGAAAAAAAAGTTTTAAATAAGGATGATGAATTAATTAAAAAAATTGATAATCATGATACTAAGAAAAAGAAACATAATATTTTAATTAATATTTTAGTTATTCTTACAATTATTAGTTGTTTAGGTTATCTTATTACAACAATTATTAAGGTTGAAAATTTAAAAGATATTATATTAGCTTTATTGTTATTTTTATTTACTATGTTTTTTGTATCTGTTAGTATTACAAATCCTAGTAAGAAGAAATTTACTAATGTTTTAGCTTTACTAATACTTTTCATATATCAAGTTCTTGGTTCTTTGCTGTTATTTAATATTATTAAGTTGCCAAGTATTAAAGTTATGGATAATTTAGTTGGTAAAAGTTTAACTAGTGCTATTTCTTGGTCTACTAATAATAAGATATCTTTAGAACAAGAATATGAATATAGTGATGTTATTGATGAGTATCATATTATTTATCAAGATGTTAAAGTTGGAACTAAATTAAAGGATGTTAATAAGGTTACAGTTATAGTTAGTGAAGGTCCTAACCCGGAGAAGGAAATTATTTTACCTAACATGCTTGGTTGGGAAAGCGAAGATGTTTTAAAATATATTAATGATAATTATTTGAGTAATATATTAGTTGAATTTGTTCAATCTGAAGAGAAGGAAAATACACTTATTGAACAAAGTAAATCAGGTAACGTTAAAAGAAATGAAGAAATAAAGTTTACTTTCTCTTATGGAGAAGAAAGAGGATATAGTGAAGTTAAGTTAAGTGACTTAACGAATAAAAGTAAACTTGAAGCTCTATTTTATTTAAAGAAATATGGTATAAAATATGAAATTAGTTATGACTTTTCTGATAAGATTAAATCTGGTAATGTAATTAGTCAAAGTATTAAAGCTGGTACTAATATTTCTATAGATGATGATTCTACTATTTTGAAAATTGTAATTAGTAAGGGTAAAAAAATCATTATTCCTGATTTTAAAAAGATGAGTGTGACAGAGATTACTGATTGGATAATTAAGAATAAATTAAAAGTCGAATTTAAGGACTCTTATGATGAAAGTGTAAAGGAAAACTCTGTGGTTTCTGCTAGTCATAATAAGGGTGATGCTGTTAGTGAAGGAACTATTATTACAATTACTCTTTCTAAGGGAAAACTTAAGATGCCAGAGTTTAAAGATTTAAATGAGTTTAGAACATGGGCTTTAAAATATAATATTAATTATGAAGAAGAACATGAATTTAGTGATGATGTTTCCATTGGTGAGGTTATTAAATATTCTTATGCTACTGGTGAAGTAATTAAAAATGGAGATACTATAATTGTAACTATTTCTGATGGTAAGAAAGTAACTGTTCCTAATGTTAAAGGTATAAGTAAAAATTCAGCTATTAATAAGTTAAAAAATGCTTCATTAAATTATGGTATTGTATATAAATATAGTGATAGTGTTAATGAGGGAAATGTTATTAGTCAATCAATAAGTTCTGGAGCTACAGTCTCTGTTGGAACAACGATTACGATTACTGTAAGTAAAGGAAAAGCTCCTAGTAGTAGTTCTGGTAATAGTTCTAGTAGTAGTTCTTCTACACCTACTCCTACTTGTGATAGAAGTAAAAAAGTAACATTTTGGATTCAATCTGGTCAAACAGGTTCTCAAACTTTAAGTGCTACTAAGTCTGGTAATCCAGGATTTACAATTGTTGCGAATTTTGTTGATAGTTGCAACAACGGAGACTCAGTTTCTGGTTCTGTATGTAATGCAAATACTTATGATGGTTTAGATTTAACTCCATGTGATACTATATATTTAACAATTGTTAGTTAAGATGAAATTAAAAATTCATACTTGTTAATGGTATGAATTTTTATTTTTGGTCGTTTGTACTTTTATTTTTTATATTATATAATCCTTTCGGAACATTTGATTGAGTGTCGATCTCCATCTTTTTTAAGAAAGGAGGTAGATAAGAATGAAGACTAAAACTTTTATTATAAAAGTTCTAAAACTTTCTTGTTTTATTTTATTACTTTCTACTCTACTTATTTTAGTAATAAAAAAATAGACACTCTTCATTACTCGAGTGTCATAACCCTATAGGAGGAGACATTCGCTTGTAAGTCAAATGTTCCTCTTTTTTACAAGTTTCCTTGCATATTTATAGTATCATATGTGAAAGAGTTTTACAAGATATCTTTTAACTAACTATTAGTTCAATATTATTACCATTTTTTGTATCTAATTTTAGTTGATAATTCTTGTTATTTATAATTGCATTTTTATCTGTTAAGCTTCTTCTTAAATTATCATTTAGTTCTGAAATATCAGTTAGATTAGATGTTGTAGTGATAAATATTGAATAAGTACCTTTTTCTAATTTACTTATATCTATTGTTGCATCATACCAAGCTCTTGTTTTATCTAAGTTATCGGATTCTGGTAAAGCAACTTTATATAGTCCATTTGTTATACTATTAAGATTGAATGTGTATGTTTTTAATGTTTCTTTATTTTCAAAGATTATTTTTCTTTCTACTTTTGATAAAATAGCTAAGTTCATACCGTATGAATAAGAAGCACCTTTTATATGTAGTTTATTATTTGTAAATTCTAATGTTCTCCATACATCAAATTGATTATAATAACTACCAACGTTTTTCATTGGCTGATCATCTCTAATGTATAAAGTTACTGCTGAAGTTTTATTACCATAATTATTTTTTATATTTACAACTTTATTTTTTGTTTTATAGCCAGTTATTTCTGTTTTATATAACTTGTTATTTACTAATACTTTTGAATAAGTTTTATCACTTTCAGCAACCACATACATTACATAGTTTGCATTATTTAATTTATCTATATCAATATTTATATAAAACCATGCATGTGTATATTTATAATTATCTGTTGATGTTATTGGTCTTTTAATATCTGATAAATCAGTAATTCTAATAGCTTTTTGTTCATATGTATTACCTAATTCATCTTCAAAAATAATTTTGTATGTTATTTTTTCATCTAAAGTATTATTCATACCATTGACTGTTAGGTAACCTCTTAATTGTAGATTATTATCAACTTCTTTTAGATAATCAAAGTAAAAGTTACCTGTTGTTTCTTTTAATTTTTTTTCTGTTACTGTTACTTTTATTTCTTTTGTTACAGTGTCACCATAAGAATCTGTTACTTCATATATTATTTTGTATTCACCTATTTTTGTGGTATTAACAGTTGTTTCTTTTATTTTTATCTTGTCTGTTATATTTCCATCTTCTTCATCTATTGCTTCTACATCTTTTTTTTCGTCAAATTCTTCATTTAAATAAATGATTTTATTTTGAGCTTTTATCTCTGGTAGTTGATTAGAAACTACTGTAACATTAATTGTTTTTACTACTGTTTGATTATAACTGTCGGTTACTTGGTATGTTACTTTATATGTACCTAGTTCATTTACATTAACTTCATTTAATAGAACTGTTATTTCTAATTTGCCGTCTTCTTCATCTGTTGCTTCTACATCTTTTTTAGGATCAAACTTTTGGCCTTTTGTTATAATTTTATCTTTTGCTGTTATAATTGGTTTTTTATTTTCAGTTACTGTTATGGTTACTGTTTTTTCTGTTGATTTGTTTTTACTATCTGTTGCTTGATATGTTACTTGATAAGTTCCTACTTTATCAATATCTAAGTTGGAGTTTAGAACTTTTACTTCTAACTCTCCATCTTCTTTATCTGTTGCACTTACACCGTCTAATAAATCTATTTTAGTTCCTTGAACAATCGTTTTATCAACAGCTTTGATTTCTGGAGCTTGGTTTTCCACAGTTACTGTTGATAAAGTAAATGTTGCATCTTCTGTTTGAGCTAGTGTCCAACCATAGGCATTAGTTGTTGAAGATAAGCTTACTGGAACTTTATACCATAGTTGACCTGATACTTCTTTCTTTTCTAAAATTGGAACATAAGAATTATTATAGTGTCCTGATATTTTAGTTGCTTCGGTATCTTCTGGTACTGAATTAACCCAGGTATAATAATTGCCAGCTGTAGACATAGTTACATAGGCATATTCAGCACTTATAAAGTCTAAGCTATCTGCAGATACCCAGTCTTTTTGATCATAGAAATAATCCGATGTTATTAGGTATGATATAATTTCATTATTTTCATTATAAGTAGCTGCATATACCATGACATACTTATCTTTTAAAATACTTATTCCTTTTTTTGTTTGAAGAGATGATTCATAATAATAATCTGTTTTTTTAGTAGTTTTTGCTACCTTTGGAGAAAATTCATTATTAGTATCATATAAATCATATGTATATTTACTATCTACATATTCTGTTACTTCTTCTGGTGATACATAGCCGGATTTACTTTGATTTATTTTTTTTACATAAGCGGCTGGTACATATACATAACTATCCCAGTTATAATCTCCTGAATATAATATGTTATTATTTTTATCTAGATTAAAGTCACTCATTATTTTATACCAAGTAGTGTTACCGTTAACTGAAGTTCCTTTTTGTTCTCCAACTATTACAACTGCGTCTTCAGCTTCTGGATAAGTATAAATTGTTTTTGAGCTTGTGCTAGCTGATATTTTAGCATCTACTGGTTGTGTAACTACTCCTAATTGATAATAGTTATAATCTTGTAGGCCTTTAGCTTTATCAAAACTATAGTAATTAGCGGCCATTTTTTCACTCCAGTATGTATCTGATGCATATTTAACATTCATACCTGTTCCTTTATCTCCAAATTGAGGACCGAAGTACCTATAATCTGTTGGATCGGCATAACCATAGGTTACCCATTTTGATGCATATCCTAGAATACTTGCTCTAAAACTAGTATACCAGTCTGCAGCATGATAAGGATTACTATCAACAGCATTTAAGCCAAAGCCATTATTTTTCTCAATTGCTAATTTACTTTTTCCATTACCAGTTTCATTTCTACTTAAGCTTAGTGAAAGAATAGCATTTACACCATATTTTTCTTGAGCATTATAGAAAAATGCACCTGTTTGATAAAGTCTAGATCCTTTATTTACTGTACCAGAGACATATTTTCCATAAGCATCTTTGGTAATACTTAAATTATTTCTAAGATATTCATCAATATTTATACTTGAGTATGTTGTTTTAGTATGATTAGATAAATACATATAGTAATTGTAATATGGACTATCTTTATTTATAGAATTATTATATGTATTATTCTTATAATCTTTAATCAATACTTTTATATCAGTATAAAAATAGTGACCGTCATAACTATAATAAGTTCCTGGTGATAACATTTCAGGTTTAGGGCCAATGATACTTCCTCTACTACCTGTATAGTATTCTTGAATTTTATTTACGTAATTATGTTTTATATATTCATTAGTTACTGTATATGAACTCATTGATTTTACCCAGGTTATTGGAACTACTTCATATGCTTCTTGTCTTACCCAGGAAGTACTATTACCAATTCTTACTTTAGCAACCCAGACTCCTTTGGTACTATTGTACTGTGTTTCTATTAACGCGGCATCAACACCTCCGTATAGAGAACCTGTATCCATATATGTTAATTGATTTTTTAAATCACTTTGTCTATAAAAATATGTATTGGCAGTTGGATTTACACTCATATCTAAAAGACCTACATTGCAATCTAATATTTTTGCCTCTCCTGATACTTTTGTCATGATTGCTAGATCTTCAGTGCCAGAAGTTTCCATAGCACTTTTTGCTTCTTCATATGTACTATGACAACTAACTGTCTCAATAACTCCATCGGTATGGAAGCTAGCTAGTTCATAATTTCCACATAAAGTTCGATTTTTATAATCAGCTGATGAGAAAGCATTTACATCTAGAACAGTTAAAATTAGAGGTAAACTAAATAACATTAATATTAAATTTTTTTTCATATTTTACCTTCTTCGCTATTATATCAATTATATTATAGCAGTTTTATTATATTTACTTAAGTTCTTTATCTAATTTTACTCTTTTTTTACAAGGATTTTACATTACTTTTTACTTTCTATTACAATCTATTACAATGTGTAAATCTTTTTTATTACTTTAGGTATAACTTGATATATTAATAAATTTTGGTTATAATATTATCTGTATGATTTAGCAATTTTTTTGGAGGCTTATATGATTAAAGAAAAGAAGAAAAAGTCATTTTTAAAAATAGTATTATTAGTTTTAACTGCACTTTCTTTATTAAGTAGTGCTTTTGCCATATATGAAATATTTTCACTGCAATCTATTGAAAATATGATTAGATATATTGTTATTGGAATTTTATTAGTTATTGATTTAATTTTAATTTTAAAAACGAAAGGTATTTGTAAGAAGAGGCCTAAGAAAAAACATTCTAAAAGAATTGGATATATTATTTTTATGAGTCTTTATACTATTTTTTGTTTATTTATAGGACTAGTTATTTTTTATTTATATGGTAAATTAAGTAATATGAATAAGAGTCAAGTTTTATATTCATCTAGTTTAGTTGTTTTATCTAGTACTGAGGCTGTGGACATTAATGATATTGTTGATTATAAAATTGGTGTTTTGGATAAAAATAGTAAGGATTCTCCTGATGGATATATTATTCCACAAGAAATTATTAAAGAGAATAAATTATATGATGAAAATGAAATTGTTGATTATAGTGATTATCAAACTATGATTACTGATTTATATGTTAAAGATATAGATGCTGTTATATTACCTACTGACTATGCTCCTATGTTTAAAACTATATCTGGATATGAAGAAATTGAATCTGATACAAAGATTATAATATCTAAAGAAAAGAAAATGAAAAAATCAGCTACTTCTAAAGTAGAAACCGAATCTAATGGTAAAGATGTTACTGAACCTTTTACAATACTTTTAATGGGAATTGATTCTACTGATGAAGTTTTAGAGAAAAATGCTGTTGCGAATGGTGATACGTTAATTTTAATTACTTTTAATCCAAAAACGCTTAATGCTACAATGTTATCTATTCCTAGAGATAGTTATGTACCTATTGCTTGTTGGTCTAGTAAGGCTGAAAATAAAATTACACATGCTGCTGGATATGGTAATGATTGTATGATGAATACTATTGAAGAGTATTTAGGAATTAATATTGATTATTATGCAAAGATTAACTTTAAAGGATTAGTTAAACTTGTTAATGCTGTTGATGGTATTGAAATTAATGTTGAACAAACTCTTTGTACTGATGATTCTTCTCGTGATGGGCAGATATGTATTACACCTGGTTTACAAACGTTAGATGGAGAACAAGCTTTAGTTTATGCAAGAAATAGAAAAGCTTTAGTTAATGGTGACTTTGGTCGTAATCAACATCAACAAGAAATTATTATAGCCCTTGCTAATAAGATTAAAACAATTTCTAGTGTTAGTAAATTCATGGAAATTTTAGATACTGTTTCTAATAGTTTAGATACTAACTTAACTACTCAACAAATGCTATCTTTTTATAATATAGCAAAAGATATTATAAAGAAGAGTCTTTCTTCTGATGAGGCTGATTTAATTAATATTCAACAATTATATTTAGCTGGTAATAGTCAGATGATATATGATGAAAGAATGAGAATGGTACTTTACAATTATATTCCTAATGAAAATAGTCGTAATGATGTTGTTCAAGCCATGAAAGAAAATTTAGAATTAGCAGAGCATACTGTTATTAAAGAATTTAGTTTTTCTATTAATGAAACATATGAAAAAGAAGTTATTGGTAAAGGACCTTATAAGACTTCTAGTTTATATAAACTGTTACCTAGTTTTATAGGATATAATGAACAAGAAGCTAGAAGTGTTGCTAGCAGATATGGTGTTAAAGTTACTTTTGATGGTGATGATACTGGTGTTGTTGTTGCACAGAGTTATCCAGAAGCAAAAAGAATTGATTTAATTAATGGAAGTGTAGTTTTAACTCTTAAAGATTCTAAAGTGTCTGTTAAGGATGACGATGATGAAAAAGATGAAGATGATGATGAAAGCAGTTCTTCTGAGGAAGATAATTCTGATGATACTAATGATGATAATGAAAAAGATAATAGTTTACAACCTGATGAGTAAAAAAAAAGAGCTTTGTCAAACAAGGCTCTTTTTTTGATGTTTATTTTAATTCTGCTAAGTATAATTTTTTATCAACGTGTACAAATATTAAATTAGCACTACTTTGATAGTCTTTAAATTCTTCATCTGTATAATCCCAATTAATGTTTATTGAGAATGCTTCTTCATCTGTTGTATTTTCATATGTATAATGTGTTTGTTCTACACTATCTACTGTTACTTTTCCAACTTTAGGTAAATTTTGTTTTCTATTATTATAGATATTACTTTCAACATATTTATAGTATGTATCCTCAGCATTTTCTAAAAAATTATTTAGGGCATTAGGATGAACTATATCCACACCACCAACATCTGTTTTGGCAGTTTTATCTTCAAGTGAATAAAAGTCTACAATAAACATTTCTGCTAACTTTGTTGCATATTCTTCATAGTTAACTTCGTCTTTTTCTAATATTTTTGCTAGTTCTTTAAATAAACTTTGATATTCTTTACTTTTGTTATCTTTTAAAACATAGCCATATTCATCTATTGTATTTAATACTTTTGCTTCTTTTACTACTGTAGTTTTAAAGAACTTATTATAACCAAGGAAACATAATACTCCTATTATTACTATTAATAATACTATAAGAATAATTTTAAATTTCTTTTTTAATTTCATATTAATTTCCTTTCTCTAATTGATCCATTATTGCTTCATTTTCTTCTTCTTTTGCTAGAAGATCAAATACTATTATATCATTTGAAACATCTAATAAGTTATTGGTATATTCTGTGTTTTTCTTTATTTCTTCTTCACTGATTGCTTCTCCATTTAATGATAAATATTCTACTTTTTGGCTATTATAATATGCTTTATTAGTTACCCAGTTTCCATTTGGAAAACATACTATATTGCTGCCAAGTACATTGAATATATCATTACCTAACTGATATTCATTATAGAAACCAAACATATTTCCTAATGTTGGCATGGCATCATACATTCCCATAACTTCTGTTATTTCTTGATTGTATTTTGTACCAGCCATATCTTTACTCCAAATTATAAATGGTACTTTTCTACCTAGTTCATATTGATATGTATCATATTCTTTATAGTTTGGATCATCTTTATCTAAAAGTGAGTCTGTTTCTTTATCATAATTATATAATAAATTATATTCTTTTCTTGGTAATCTAGCATCGTGATCACCATATAAAACAACAATTGTATTATCTAGTAATCCATTAGAGTCTAAATCTTCAAGTAATTGACCTAAGGCACTATCTGCATAATGTACGGATTTAAAGTAATTACCAAGCTTTGTACCTTCCATATATGGATGTGATATTTCTTCTGTTGTTCCATCATCATTAGTAATTGTTTCTTTCATATCAACTGCATATTCTCCATATTTTTCTGTGTCTGAGAATGGTGTATGATTGGTTAACATAATCATTAGTCCGTACCAGTTATCATATGTTTCATTTATTTCTACTAATTTTGGTATTGATTGTTTGAAAAATTCTTTATCTGATAAACCTAATCCAATAGTGTTTTCAGAAGTTACTTTGTAATCTTTTTTACTATAAAATCTTTGATAACCTAGACTATTATGCATAGTACGACGATTCCAAAAGTCAGCATTATTAGCATGCATACTAAATGTATAATATCCTTGTTCACTTAATAATTTAGGTATAGAGTTATACGTTCTATTTGAGTATGAAACGAATGCTGTTCCTGACTTTGTTGGCATTAATGATGTTGAGAATGTTAATTCTGTATCACTACTTGTTCCAACACTAACTTGTGAATAATAATTAGAAAAATACATTCCCTCATGAGCTAATTTATTTAAAGTAGGACTTACTTCTTCTCCATTAAATTCCAAATCTATTACGTTATTTTGAATACTTTCAGCATGAATTACTAATATGTTTTTACCTTTAAATATTCCAGTATATTTATTAGTCTTTGGCTCTTCTTTATTTTCAAAGTATTCATTAAAGTTCTTTTTTGCTTTATCATAGCCAAACATTGAGTTTAGTTTTGGTTGTATCGAAGTAATTAAATCATTACTTTGGTATATATATATACCGAAACGCATTACAATATATTCTTTATTCCATTGTTTGACAAATCTTGTTACATCAAGAGAGCTTAAAGTTACTATGAATAATCCTAGTACTGCTGCTCCTGAAATAAGAGTTCTTGTCATCTTCTTTTTTCGTTCTGTTTTTACTTCTATTTTTTTATAATAGTTTTTCTTTTTTAACTTAAGATGAACAAATATTAATACTAAAGGTCCTATTATGTATACTAAGTCTTTTAATTGTAAGACATTTTCTACGACTGCATCTCCTACATCACCTATATATTGTGTAAGTGATAGCATTGATACTGAGGCAAATGATGAGTAAAAGGTATAATATACTGAGTTAATCATACATATTGCACTTAGGAATATATCTAGTATTAAATAATATGTAAATCTATTTTTAGGATGACATAGGTATCCAAATGAACCTAATATAATAATAATTGCTAAGTCACCCATGACTGCTTTTATTGATAAATAATTAGCAACGCTATGAATACAAAAGAAGCGTAGCATTGTAGCATTAAGTAAACAAGTAATAACATAAGTTAAAAATAGTTTATTATTGTTTATATATTTACGAATTATATGTTCGTTCTTTGCTTTCTTTATATTTGAAATAATTTTGTTTTTTGTTCTTTTTAATCTATATTTTATTCTATTCATATTATAACCTCACTAGTCTATATTATAGCATTATCGTATTTATTTTTCAATTCTATAGAAAAAGAAAGCCATAATATTTTGGCTTTTTAGATATTTTTATTATTTCGATAACTACCAGCATTAATTATTAAGCCTAAGACGAATATATATGCTAGCATATATACCCAGAGTAAGAGAATAATTATGTTTGAAATACTTCCATAGAATATATCATATTTCGTAAAAGTATCTAAGTAAAATGAATATATTTCGGAACAAATTATCCAACTTATTGTTGTGAAGATTGCTCCTTTTGTTGTTGTGTTACTATCAATTTCTTCATCTGGAGCTATTATATATATTAGTTTTATATTGAAGTAGATAATAATTATACTTAATGGATATTTTAATAGTTTATATATTCTATATAATATTTCTGTTGTATTGTTATTACCAAAATGTTCTTTTAGTAGGTTAAAAATTGTATCTCCAAATACAGGTACTATTAGGAGAAAGAAAATGATTTCTACTAAGACAATAGTCATTAGGACTGCTTTAGTTCTTCTTCTAATTATATCTCTTGGTTTAATTTTATATATTTCGTTTGATGCTATTATTATTGAGTGTGTTCCATTAGAGGCTAGAATAAATGCTGATATAAAGAATACACCAATATTAAAGTTTAGACCTTCACCAGAGAGAATACTACGAATAAATTCTTCTACTCCTATTGGTATTGATATTTCTAATGTATCCTTGATAGTATCTAATGATATTGAAAACTTAGATGCGATAGCACCAAGTAAAGCAATTATTGGTATTAATGACATAACAAAGAAAAAAGCGAGATTTCCTGGTAATATTCTCATCTCTGGCTTTTTAATTAGTTCAATTGCTTTTTTTAAGAATTCTTTGGCTCGCTCCATATTATATCAACCTCTTATTTTAAATCTTCTTTGTTTTCTATCATCTGTAGTGTAGCTTCATTTATAGCATCATCTAAAGTTTTTATTTTATCTAAAATCATACTATAACCAACGGCTGCTCCAAATTCATGAGGTAAGTTTTTCATTTCTTTGGCAATCTTTTTAGTATAAGTTTCAACTTGTCTTTCGCTATAGCCTAATAAATATATTAAAAACTCATTTCCATCAGTACGAATAATTTCACTATTTTCTAACTGTGTATTTACTAAAATACCAGCTGCTTTTATTATTAACTGATCTCCCTCTTCATGTCCAAAGTTATCGTTAACATATTTAACATTATTTAAGTCAACCATGACAATTGCCTGAGGATATACTTTACACTCTTCCCATTCTGGTACTTTTGCATTTAGGTAATTTCTATTTTTTAAGGATGTTAGCATATCAGTGTATTTATGTCTTTCACTTACTTTTACTTTTTTTACTTTACGTTTTCTTTTAAATATTAGATAAATCAATAGTAGTATTATTAAAGGAATGAATACTATTGCTAAAACTATAGTATAAACTTGTTCAAGTGTTGAGTCTTCTAGAATAGAGGCATGAAGATTTTCTATTCCAGCATTACGATAATTATAGTAAGAATTTGTATTAATAATATAGTTAAACAAATCATAAAAAGCTTCATTGTTTTTCTTTACCATAAATTTATAATCGTTAAGCATTGTATCCATGTATAGTAAGTTATATTTTTTAAATTTTGTTGTTTGATAGTTATTATAAATTTCTCTATCTAAAACTATTAATTTATTTCCAGCTTTTGATAATAGTTTATCAATACTATCATAACCAGTTATATTTGCTCTTGAATTTGTTGAAAAGTAATTATATAAAGAATCTTCTTTTAACATTACTATATCTTGACCTTTTAGGCTTTCAAATGAATTAACTATATGATTATCTTTTTGATAACCTAAAACTACATATTGTTCTATGAATGTAGATAAAGTTGCATAGTACTTATCATTATTATAATTATAATAATCAAAGTATACATCTATTTCACCTGAGTCAATTGCTTTTTGTAATTCATCTTTAGTTTTATATTCTTTATATTTAAAGTTAATATCAGCTAATCTAGACATTCTATCAATATATTCTCCAGCTATACCGGCTAATTTTCCATTTACTAATACTTCATATGGAGCATTAGTAACAAAGCCATATGTATAGTCTTTTGATACAAGTGAAGCTTTTGTTTTAGCACTTAAATCATTTTTTAGGAAATAGTAGTCTAAATAAGCTTGATTATATTCTTTTGTATATTCTGTTAGTCGCCATTTATTATAATATTTTGTAACTATTTTATTTAATTCTTTATTATTATCACTTAAAGTTAAGACTATTTGTTTTTTCATCTCTGTTAGATAATAGTTTATATAATACTTATCTTTTTCTATTGTATAATCTAGATACATAATGTTAGGAACTACAATCATATTTACTTCTTCATCATCTAAAGCTTTATATAAATCTGTAATATTTTCGTATGATTTATATGATAGACTAGTTCCGCCTTTTAAATAATAACTTATTTCCTCTGCATCTTCTTCAAATACTCCAAAGATTATATTATGCATATCTTTAGTACTATTTATTCTTTCATATTCTTTACCAACGACAATGTAGTTGTCATTAAATAGAAATAGATTTTTGTCTTTTAATTTTGTATTGTTATCTAATATTTCAATTCTAAAACTATCAGTTGTTGGTGTTGATGTTTTTAAGTATGGAATTCTATTAAATTCTATTCCAACATTTTCTTCAAAATCATCTAGAAAATTAAATATTACTCCTTCGCCATTGTTTCCATATAAAGGGTAATCATTGATTACTTCAAAGTCATAGGTTACATCTTTATTCTTTTCTACCCAGCGTTTTTCATTTATTGTTAAAGTTGTTGTTTTATCTTCTTTATTATAATATCTATATACAACAACAAATAATATTGTTGCGATTATAATTGGTATTATAAATATTAGAAACTTTTTCTTCATTTAGGCACTTCCTGTTCTATCTTTAGTCCAAGTTATTTTTGATAAGTTATGTTGTTTATAACCTATTATCGGAAACTCGGTTGATTCTGTTTCCTTAGTTATAAAGATTTGAAAGTCATAGTATGATTTTTGATTATCTTTAAATGGCCCTATAGCTTCATTACCTATTTCTTTAGCAACATCTAAAGACACTTCTGCTTCTACAGTAATAATTATTTCTACAGTTTTTCCAGAAATACGTGTACTAGTTGAAACAACAGGTTTATCTTTTAGTGCTGTTTCTACTTTTTTTAAATCACTATCTGTTATTTTTACGTTTTCTATTCCTTTTAATCTATCACCATAAATAGCTTTTCCTTTATCTGGAAAGAAAGTTAATTTTATAGGAATTAGTAGAGCTACAAATATTAAAAATATTCCTATTGCTATAAAGGTTTTTTTATTTTTCTTTATATATTTCATATTATCACATCCTAGTATTTTAATTATACACTATCATATAGTCTTTTTCAATTGCTTAATTACTGTAGTTCTTCTTTTAAAATATCCATAGCTAATTTAGGATTAGCACTACCTTTTGTTTCTTTCATTATTTGACCCATGAAGAATTTTATTGCTCGATCGTGACCAGTTTTATAGTCATTTACAGTTGCTTCATTTTCTGAAATTATAGTTTTTATGATTTTTCTTAGTGCTCTATCATCGGTTATATTTTCTATTCCAGATTCTTTAATAATATCTGAAATTGTCTTTTCTTCTTCTAAAACTTTTTCTAAGATGTCTTTTAAATTTTTACTTGTTAAAGTACTGTCTGATACTTTAGAAACTAGTTCTAAAAAGCGTTCTTTTGTTAATGTTGTTTCTGTTATTAGTTTTTCATTCTTGTTTAAGTATGCAGAAATATCACCTAAAAGAAGATTGCTTGCTACTTTGAAATCTGTTTTTTCATCAAGTAATAAATTAAAGAAATCGCTTAAGCTTTTATTTTGAATTAATTTTTTAGCATTAGATTCTGTTACACCTTTTGAAATATATGCTTTTTTTCTTTCATCTGGTAGCATTTCTATTGTCTTTTTTACTTCATCAATCATCTCATCTGTAATGTAGAGATAAGGGATATCTGGTTCTGGAAAATAACGATAATCATTGCCTGTTTCTTTAACACGCATTAATACTGTATCTCCTAATTTATCATCATAACGTCTTGTTTCTTCTTTAAATGTTTTGTTAGCATCTAACAGTTTTGCCTGACGAATTATTTCTTTTTCAATACTTAAACCAACATTAGAAATTGAGCCAATATTTTTTATTTCACATTTTGTACCGTATGGATCATTTTCATTTTTTCTAATGGAAACATTAGCATCACATCTCATCGATCCTTCTTCCATTTTACAGTCACTTATTCCTGTATAAAATAGAAGTTCTTTTAATTTTTCTAAATATAGTTTTGCTTCAGTACTACTACTAATGCAAGGTTTAGTAACAATTTCTATTAATGGTACACCTGCTCTATTAAAGTCAAGTAAAGTTTTATCGCTTCGATGAGTACTTTTACATGTATCTTCTTCAATATGCATTTCTAATATTTCTATTTTTTTAGGTATACCATTTACTTCAATTTCTACATAGCCATCATATCCTATCGGTGTTCTAGATTGAGTTATCTGAAAGTTTTTTGGATTATCTGGATAAAAATAATTTTTTCTGTCAAAATGCATTATTTTTCTTATTTTACAGTTTAATACTGTTGCTGCTTTTATCGCTAAGTTTATAACTTCTTTATTTACTGTTGGTAAAGTACCTGGATATCCTAAGTCAATAACATTAGTTAAGGAGTTAGCCATTTGTCCATAACCATTTATGGAATCAGAAAATATTTTGGTATTTGTTTTTAATTCTACGTGTACTTCAATACCAATTGTAGGTATGTAACTACTCATTATTTTCACCTCCATTAGGATTTAAATCTAAGTTTAATTCTTTTTCAATAAAACTTGCAAGTTGATAAATTTTTGCTTCTTGGAATGGGGATGCTATTATTTGCATACCGATTGGTAATTTTTCTTTATTAAATCCTATTGGTAAGCTTAATCCTGGTAGGCCTGCCATATTTACTGGAATTGTTAAAACATCGTCCATAAAAGACTTAATAGCATCATCTAGACCTTTATCTAATTCATAAGCAACTGTTGTATTGTTTGGGCCTATCACTAAGTCATAATCTTCAAATGTTTTTAAGAAACTTTTTCGCATATCATCTCTTATTTCTAATGCTTTATTATAATATGTTATGGCATTTTTTCCTGATAATAAATAGCTTCCTATCATAATACGTCTTTTTACTTCTGCTCCAAAACCTATTTTTCGTGTTTTTAAATATAAATCTTCAATATCTTTTGGATTCTCATAACTATATCCGTAACGTATACCATCAAATCTGGCTAAATTAGAACTTGCTTCTCCTAAGGCTATTATTTGATACAATGGTACGGCTTTATCTATATAGTTTATATCTACGTAATCAACTGTACAATTATTCTTTTTTAATATTTCAATTACATTATTTAATTTATCTTTTATTTCTTGATCTATAGAGTCATTTACATAAAATTTTGGAATAGCTATTTTTAAATTGGTAATTTCTTTGCCTATTAGTCTTGTAAAATCTTCATTGGTATCTACTGAGGTTAAATCTTTATCACTTTTTCCACAAATTGTGTTTAAAAGTACTGCATTTTCATAAACGTTCTTAGTCATTGGTCCTATTTGATCTAGGCTTGAGCCAAAAGCAATTAGTCCATAACGAGAAATACGACCATAGGTAGGTTTTAATCCGACTATTCCGCAGAAGGAAGCTGGTTGTCTTATTGAACCTCCTGTATCAGAACCAAGAGCGAAAGGTATCATTCTCTTACTTATGGCTGCGGCATTTCCTCCAGATGATCCTCCAGGAACTCTATTTTTATCCCAAGGGTTTTTAACAGCTCCAAAATATGAAGTTCTATTAGAAGAGCCCATGGCAAACTCATCCATATTTGTTTTTCCAATGATAATCATATTGGCATCTTTTACTTTTTTTATAACATCTGCATCATAGATCGGTTCAAAGTTTTCTAACATTTTGGATGCTGCTGTTGTACGTAGTCCTTTAGTTAAAATATTGTCTTTTATTGCTATTGGAATACCAAAGGTAAGAGAGTCAACTTCTTTATTTTCTAATTCTTCTGCTTGTTTTAGAGCCTCTTCTTTATTCAAAGTAATAAAACAGTTTAAGTCTTTATCATTTTCAATTCTTTCAAATGATTCTAAGACTAAGTCCTTTGGCTTAATCTTTTTTTCTTTTAATAATTTATTAATTTCAACTAATGATAAATCTAAATATTTATGCACTCATACCACCCTTTTCACCAAGTACTCTTGGAACTGAAATATAATTTCCATTGTGCCTTGGAACGTTTTTTAATACTTCTTTTGGATCTAACATCGTTCCTTTTGTATCTTCTCGCAAAGAACATTTATTGTCTGTTGGACATATTAACATGTCTTCATCATATACATTTACTTCGTTAATTTTTTCTATTTCATTTAATATTTGTTTTAATTTTACTTGATACATAGCTATTTCATCTTCATCAATTTCAATTCTAGCTAGATTGGCTACGTGTAACACTTCTTCTTTTGTTAATTTATCTTCCATGAAGGTGGCCTCCTTTAACTTTTTTTATTATATCATGAATAAATTAATATGTAAATTTATTAGAAGTAGCAAAAAAAACAAATGCGTTAACACTTGTTAATTTGTTTCTGCAAAGCAGTTTTTAACATATAGGCTATTATAACTCTTATTTGTTTTTTCTTTAAAGTCATATGTTGTACCTATAATTGTTATATTAGTATTTTCATCTAAGTTATTTATTTTGGTACCTTTTGCCATTTTACATACTATATTTAACGTATACTTTTCATCCGGATCTTTATAACCAAGGGTTAGTATATTTTCTTTACTATTATATTTTTGATATTTGCCTGATATTCTTAGGAATTGTTTGTTGTATTTCTGGTAAGCTTCTTGGGCATTATTTTGATACGCAATGGCTAAGTCTACTGCATCAATTTCTATAGGATCTACTGAATACTTTAGTGACCAGGAACCAAGTACAATATCTCTTCTGCCTTGGGTTTGATTATATTTTATAACTTTATAGCCTAATCCATAATAGGCTTTTGTTCCACCATCTTTATATTCTTTTGTTTTTATAGCAAAATATGGTCCTTTATCATATCTCGAGACACTTATAATATCTATTGTTACCATAATCATTAAAATTATAATAATATAAAATATAATATTTATTATTTTATTAATTTTAGAATATGTATTTTTATGTGTAGTAGTATTTTCTTCTTCAAAAATATCATCATCTAATTCTTCGTATTCATCTATTTTAATATCATCTTCTAAATCTTCGTAATTTTCATATTCTTCATACTCTTCTATTTTTATTTTTTTCTTTTTCATATGATAATCATCCATTTCTTAAAATAGTGGCATTATAATATCATTTTTTAGCTTAATAGTCAAATTAAATTTCATTAAGTTTTTCTTTTAAATCTTGTTCATTCCATATTGGAATTCCTAGTTCTTTTGCTTTTTCATATTTACTACCAGGATTTTCTCCAACTATTACTGCTGTTGTTTTTTTGGATACAGAACTTGATGTTTTTCCTCCTAAAGATTCTATTTTTTCTTCTGCTTCTTCTCTTGTAAATAATGTAAGGGTTCCTGTTAAGACAAAAGTCTTTCCCTTAAATTCAATATTTTCTTTGTTTTCTTGACCTAAATATTTTGTATTTATACCTAAATCTTGTAATTCTTCAACAATACTTCTTTTTTGTTTATCGTTAAAATAATTAATAATACTTTTAGCAATTATTGAGCCAATATCTGGTATGCTAGTTAGTTGTTCTTCTGTAGCATCCATTATTGCAGACAAAGTTTTATATTCTTTAGAAATAATTTTAGCGGTTTTTGATCCAACATGAGGAATACCTAGTCCAAATAATAGTTTTTCTAAGGAGTTGTTTTTACTTTCTTCAATAGCATTTAATAAATTAGTTACTGATTTATCTCCATATCCTTCTAGTCTTATTAAATCTTTTTCATGATTTTTTAATGAGTATATATCAGGTATTGTTGCGATAAAGTGAAAATTATAAAAGTCTTCTATAATTCTATCACCTAGTCCATCTATATTCATAGCATCACGGGAAGCAAAATGTATTAATTCTTCAATATTTCTAGCAGGACACTTTTTATTAGGGCAATAATAGTCTACTTGACCTTCTTTTTTTATTAGTTTACTTTCACACATTGGACATTTAGTAATCATTTCAAAATCTTTTTCTTGTCCTGTTCTTCTTTCTTTTTTTGCTTCTATTACTTCTGGTATAACATCTCCTGATTTATGTATAGAGACTATATCTCCTATTTTTAGGTCTTTTTCTTTTACATAATCTTCATTATGTAATGTTGCCCTTTGAATTGTTGAGCCAGCTACGATAACAGGTTCTAATACTGCATTAGGAGTTATTTTTCCGGTTCTTCCTACGGTAAATATTATATTTGTTAGCTTTGTTAATGATTCTTCTGCTGGAAATTTATATGCAGTTGCCCATTTAGGATATTTAGCTGTGTAACCTAATTTTTGTTGC
This sequence comes from uncultured Mycoplasma sp., assembly GCA_964538205.1. Classification (GTDB taxonomy): domain Bacteria; phylum Bacillota_I; class Bacilli_A; order RF39; family UBA660; genus CAG-877. The sequence goes on along the minus strand of CAZIFN010000003.1, from coordinate 2,893 downwards.
TTAGATATATCATTTACTTTTATTACTATACCATCTATATCGTATGGTAGGCTTTCTCTTATTTGATGTTTTTCTTCTATATATTCAATAACTTCTTTAATATTTTTAACTACTCTATTATTAGTGTTTACTTTGAAGCCAAGTCTTTTCATATATTCTAATGCTTCATAATGGGTATTTAAATTATAATCTAGAGGATTAGGCAAGTGATAAATAAAATTATCTAGTTTTCTTTCGGCAGCTATTTTAGAGTCTAATTGTCTTATTGATCCAGCTGCAGCATTACGACAGTTTTGCAATACGGGTTGATTTTTTTTCTTGCGATCTTCATTTATTTTTTGAAGTGTGCTTTTATTCATAAAAATTTCACCACGCACTTCAATATCAACGTTTTCTTTTAACTTTAATGGTATCGCTTTTATTGTTTTAGCATTATGGGTAATATCTTCTCCTGTTGTACCGTCGCCTCTTGTTGCTGCTCTTACTAGTTTTCCATCTTCATATAATAAAGATACTGATAATCCATCTATTTTTAATTCACAAACATATTCTGGAGTTATTCCTTCTTTTTTTATTCTTTCATCAAAGGCTATTATTTCGCTTTCAGAAAAAACATTACTTAAAGACATCATTGGTATTTTATGAGTTACTTTTTTAAACTCTTCGATTACTTTTCCACCTGCATGTTGCGTTGGTGAGTCTATTTTAATCCATTCTGGGTGCTTTTCTTCAATTTCAATTAATTCTCTTAAATATTTATCATATTCTTGATCTGTAATCGTTGGATTGTCTAGGGTATGATAGTTATAATCTGCCTCATTAATTATCTCTATTAGCTCATTCATTCTTTCTTGCATATTTTTCTCCTTTTACTTTAACTTTTTCTCCTTTTAATAATTCATTAAACCAAAGATTAGCATCATTATCTATAAAAATATTATTATTTTTATCTGTAATTCTTATTCCATCGTCTTCTTTTTTTATTTGGGCGTCTTTGTCAAAAGTGAATCCTTCTAACGCATATAATTTAGCAAAAAGTATTTGTTTTTCTTTTTCTTCTTTTGTTATTTTTTTACCTTTAAATAGCTTTTCTGCTTTAGTTATTTTTAGCTTTGATATATCTGTTCTTATTTCACTATAAAGTTTTTTTACTTTTGATGGATTATTAGCAAGAATATCCATTTTTCTAATTATGGTCATTATTTCTTCTTCGTTTGCGTACTTACTTAAAGCAATTATTAATCCTTTTAAATCAGAATCAAAATATAATCTTTCCATTTCTTTTTCTCCGATGATATCTTCTATTCCTCTTGCTATAGTTCTATGGTCTTTATAATAAACGCTATTTTCATTTTTAGAGAAGTATTTACAGTTAAGATATTCTGTATAGCCTTCATTAAGATAAATACCTATTGTACTTCTGCCTTTTATTTGACAAAATCCAGAAAAAATTGTTTCTTCTTCTGTTTTTTTAGTACTAGAAAGATGAAGTAATTCATGAAAAAGAGTTTCTTTATTTACAGTTTCATCCGCTAGTTCAATTTTGTTTGTTTTCGGAAAAAAGTTTCCATCTTTACTTATTCTAAATAGTTTTTTTACTTTTGATATAAAATTATTTTTATTATCATTAATTACTAATTTTTTTATATTTCTATAAAATGAAGAAAGATTGCAATGGTCTCTGAAATTTTCTCTTAATATATTTTCAAATTCTAAAATTCCATCATTATATTCTTCGTAAGTTAGTGTTTTATTAAAATTTGATTCTTTTTCTAAAATAATCGGAGAAATGAGAATTGTACCTGTTTTTTTAGATTTTTTAATTTTTATCTTTTTTGATTTTTTTGTAGAAATTATTCTAATTAAAAATTCATTTATGTTGTCTAAATTTTCTTCCATTTTTATCACCATGCTTCTATATATATTATATCATATATGTGTTGTTTTTTTAAAGAAAAACAGACCATTTCTAAATCCAGACGGTCGTAAAACAGTTTTCTGTCCGTGGAGCTGATCGTGCCGCACCTGGCAAAGCAGTACGGCGTGACCGAGCAACTGAAAGCCGAAAACCAAATGGAATGGGTACGGCAGATGAACGCTTGCAAGGCACAGGCAGAAGCTATTGTGAAGTTTGAACTGATTTATGATTGATATCGGACCGCCCGGACGAAAATGTTCGAGCGTTTATTGTGTGGGCGATAGATTTCTTAACAATTTTCTGATATACTTTATTTGATAAAGATATAAAGTAAATTAGGGTTGAGGTGAAAATAGAAAAATGATTGAATTAAAGAAATTGACAAGAGAACTTTGTCATGAGTTGTATAAGGACTGGAGCAATGATGCGTCCATCTACATGGATATGTCCCTCTTCAAGCCATATTCTTATGATGTAGCATCCGTTGATCGGTATTTTGATTCAAAAAATGAGCCTTCGCGTATTATGTTTGCTATAATGCTTGATGGAAAACCGATTGGAGAATTGCAACTGAAGCAGATAAACCAGGAAAAAGCAGAATGTACATTGAGTATTCACATGCAAAACGACACTGTGAAGGAAAAAGGTTATGGAACGCAAGCCGAGCGATTGGCGGTAAAATATGCTTTTGATGAACTGGGAATGGTTGCAGTCAATGCAGATACCATTGTGAAGAACACCCGAAGTCAGCACGTTTTGGAAAAGGTAGGCTTTCACTTTATCGGAGAAGATGGAACATTCAAATACTACCGCATTGAGCGATAAATAACGATTCATTGAGGAGTAGAGCGAACGAAAATTCCCTTTAGGAACATAAAGGTATAAGACAGATAATCAACATTATTTTAAAAGCTGTACCGGTGTGAGTCTGTAAATAAATCTGTGTAAATAGGAAATCTTTCCATGATAAAATAG
>CAZIFN010000002.1:0-41491 GCA_964538205.1 uncultured Mycoplasma sp. | reverse complement strand
TTTTATTAAAATAAAAAGACTATTAACAAATTTTACTTTGTCAACAGTCTGAAGCTCTAAAGTTTAGAGCTTTTTTAACTTTTCAGCTAATTCTTTTATTTTTCTAAATCTATGATTAAGTCCTGATTTAGTTATGGGCTTTCCTGTTTCTAAAGTTATTATTTCACTTAGTTCTTTTAAAGATGATTCTGGATACTTTTTACGATAATCAAAAGCTTGTTTAGTTCTTTCATCTAATAAAGTATATCCATTAGCTTCTTCTATTATTTTTATTTGTTCTAACTGACTGGTTGCTGTTTGGAATACTTTGTCCATATTTGCTTGTTCACAATTGTTTAATCTATTAGTTTGATTTTTCTTTTCTCTATAAATTCTTGCATTTTCAAAGAATAATACGGCATTATTAGCACCAAGAATTTTTATATAATCACTTATTTTTTCTGCTTCTTTTATATATATCATATATCCTTTTTCTCTATTTAATATTTTGGCATTTAAATCAAATATATTTAATAATTTTTGGATAAATACAGCTTCGCTTGGCCTAGAAATTAGTAATTCCATATGATATCTTGATGTTTCTGGATTATTAATACTTCCTGTACATAAGAAACAACCTCTAAGATATGCTCTTATTTCTTCATTTGCTCCAACGATATAGTTCGGCGGTGTATCTAAATAATTATTATCATTGTCATAATATCCAAGATCTTTTAAAATAAGGGCCAATTTCTGGTTTATAGATAATAAATATAAATTTTTTTTATTAAAATTTAGATTATCTTTTATTTCTATATTTAGTTCAACTTCATATATTTTTTTAAAGAATTTATTTAGTCTTTCAATAACAAATTCATTTTCTGTTGTCATAAACAATGTTTCATTATTTATATAAGCATTATTTCTAATAAAGCCTGATAATTCTGCTATTATTTCTGAATTTGTGGAATCTAAACTTGATACTTCTTTTTTTATTTCTATTGTATATGACATATTAATTCCTCATTAAGTATGAAAATATTAAAGAACTTAGTTTTAAACTATTATGTCTTAGTATTTTATTTTCTACTATTATTAAATCATCTTCTATTAGTTCTACTCCTAGTTTTTCAATATTATCATAATCTATTTTGACTGGAGATTTTTGTTCGGCAGTTGAATATCTTTCTGCTATTTCTGTATTTATTTTAGTATTACTTGCAATTACTACATCTATTTTTTTGTTATTTAAATATTTATTTATTAGTTTGATATGATCACTTACTGAAAAGCCGTCTGTTTCTCCTGGTTGGGTTACGAAGTTACATAAATACATTATAGGTGCTTTTGTTTTATCTAAAACTTCTTTTACTTCTTTACATATGATATTAGGCAAAATAGATGTATATAAACTTCCCATACTAAATATTATTAAGTCTGCTTCTTGTAAGGCATCTAGAACTTCTTTTAATACTTTAGGCTCACTTTTGTAATATATTTTTTCAAATTTTCTGTGAGCTTTAGTTATTTGTTCTTCTCCTTCTATAATATTTCCTTCTGTATCTAGACCCATGAGTGTTAATGAAGAGTCTTCTGATATTGGTAGTACTTTATGTTTTACATCTAATAGTTTACTTAAGTTAGCAATTGATGCTTTTAATGATCCTGTTATATCAAGCATAGCAGTTAAAATTAAATTTCCTAGTGCATGTCCATCTAAATCACTTGAAGTATTAAATCTATATTCCATTAGTTTCTTTATTGGATCATCTATTTCAGAAAGAGAGGTTATAACTCTTCTAATGTCTCCAACGGCTGGAGTATGAAATTCTTCTCTTAATTTTCCTGTAGAACGTCCGTTATCTGAAACTGTTATGACGGCTGTTATATCAACTGGAAAATCTTTCAAGCCTTTTAATAAGTAAGAAATTCCTGTTCCTCCACCTAATACTACTACTTTTTTATACATAATGATTACCTCTTTTCTTGTAGTACTTTATTGCACTTACTTCTTCTTTTTTTGAAAGATCCTCTGTATATAATTTTCTATCATCTTTGGTACTTTTAAACATATTATATAAGAATAGTATTATTCCTACTATTACAAAAACAACTGATACTACCTGGGCTATTTTTATAGAACCTATCATTAATGAATCTGTTCTCATTGCCTCAATAACAAATCTTCCTAATCCATACCAGATTAAATAAAAACCTGTTAATTGTCCTCGTTTTAAATACTTAAATTTTCTAATCATTAACATGGCAATAAATCCTGTTAAACACCAAGTTGACTCATAAAAGAATGTTGGTTGTCTATATTCTCCTAATATATACATGTTATTTATGATAAAAGTTGGAATTCCTTTTTGCTTTAATTCTTGAAGTGTTGTTATGTGACCATAAGCCTCACAGTTAACAAAATTTCCCCAGCGTCCTATTGCTTGAGCTATTATTAAGCCAACTACAATTATATCTAATATTTGTATACAATTTACTTCATGTTTTTTACAATAAATAATTATAAATATTAAGGCAGCAAAAATACCACCATGTATAGCTAGGCCACCATTCCATACTGCTAATATTTCAATTGGATATTGTAAATAGTAAGAAAGATTAAATAATACATAATAAAGTCTTGCTCCTATAAGACCAATTATGATGGTATTGAATATTAAATTTACTAGAAAATCTTCATCTATATTTCTTCTTCTTGCTTCTTTAAAAATTACAATACTAGCTACTAGCATTCCTATAAATATTATGATTGAATACCAATAGATTTGTATAGGACCTAAATCGATTGCTATTTTATCCATATTTCTTTACCCTCTTTATTATTTTTTTTATTATTTCTTCCATTATAAAATTCATTATAGATAATAATATTGCGACTAGAAGTGCTACAAATATATTTGTTAAATTAAAACAATCTCCTAGTATCCAATCCGCTATTTTTAATATAAATAAGTTGATAAATGGATAAAATAAACCCAGTGTTATTCCTATTATAGGAATTGTTATAGTAAATAGTATTGGTTTTAAGACTTTATTTAATATGTAAATGACAAATACTATTAGTGTTGAATATATAAAGAAATGACTGTGATCTATTTGAACGCTTTTAAATAACATACTTACAGTAATAAATACAATTATATATCCTATCATATATAATAACCAGTCTATAAACTTATTTAGTCTTATTTTGTTTTTTTCTTTTATGATTAGACGCACATTATCACCTCTATAGTATTTTCTTTAAAAATTGTCCTGTGTAAGATTTTTTATTTTTTGCAACTTCTTCTGGTGTACCAGTTGCTACTACTTCTCCACCATCATCTCCACCTTCAGGGCCTAAGTCTATTATATAATCAGCTACTTTGATAACATCTAAATTGTGTTCTATTACTACTACTGTATCATTATTATCTACTATTTTTTGTAAAATTGCAAGTAACCTGTTTATATCGTCTGTATGTAGACCAGTTGTTGGCTCATCTAAGACAAATAATGTTTTTCCTGTTGCCTTTTTTTGTAATTCTTTTGCTAGTTTTACACGTTCTGCCTCTCCTCCTGATAATGTTGGTGCACTTTGTCCAAGTTTTATATATCCTAAACCAACGTCTTCTAGCACTTGTAATTTGTTTTTAATTTTTGGGATGTTACTGAAAAATTCTAAGGCTTCTGTAACTCTCATGTCTAATACTTCGGCAATGTTTTTATTTTTATATTTTATGTTCAGTGTTTCTCTATTATACCTAGTTCCATGGCATATTTCACAAGGAACATAGACATCTGGTAAGAAGTGCATTTCTATTTTTTTTACGCCATCACCTCTACAGGCTTCGCATCTTCCACCTTTTACATTGAAAGAAAAGCGATTCTTTTCAAATCCATACATTTTTGCTTCTTTTGTTGTTGTAAATAATGTTCTTATATCATCAAATACACCTGTATATGTTGCAGGATTAGACCTTGGTGTTCTTCCTATTGGATTTTGAGAGATAGCAACTAGCTTATCTAAATTTTCAATTCCTAATATTTTCTTACAATTTCCAGGCTTTTCTTTGGATTTATATAATTTATTAGATATTGATTTACATAGTATTTCATTTATCAATGTACTTTTTCCTGAACCGGATACACCAGTTATACAAGTAAACGTTCCTAGCGGAATATCTACATCAATATTTTTTAAATTATTTTCTGTTGCTCCTTTTATTTTTAAATATTTTCCAGTGCCTTTTCTTCTTTTTTGAGGAATATCAATACATTTTTTGCCGGATAAGTATTGTCCTGTAATACTTTTTTCATTATTCATTACTTCTTCTGGTGTTCCTTTTGCTATTATGTAGCCACCTTTATCGCCTGCTCCTGGACCTATATCTACTAGATAATCTGCAGCTAACATTGTATCTGTATCGTGTTCAACAACTATAAGTGTATTTCCTAAATCTCTCATTTCTTTCATAGAGTTAATTAATTTTTCATTATCTCTTTGATGAAGTCCAATACTAGGCTCATCTAAAACGTATAAGACACCTGTTAAATGTGAGCCAATTTGAGTAGCTAATCGTATACGTTGTGCTTCTCCTCCTGATAATGTTCCCGCACTACGACTTAAAGTTAAATATCCTAGTCCGACATTTGATAAAAATAATAGTCTTTCATTTATTTCTTTTAAAACTAAGTTTGCTATTTGTTTTTCTGATTCGGTTAATTTTAACTTTTCAAAGAATGTTATTAATTTTTTTATACTCATACAGGTTACTTCATAAATATTTTTATTAGCTATTTTTACTGACAATACATTATCATTAAGTCTAGCGCCATGACAAGTATCACATTCATATTCAACCATGTAATTTTCTAGCCATTCTCTAATCCAAGTGGAACTAGTTTCCATATATCTTCTTTCTAAATTATCAATAATTCCTTCATAATAATCTATAGAATTCATAATATTTCCTGACTTAGTAGCATAATTAAACTTTATAGGTTCATTTGTACCATGTAGTATTATTTCTTGATGTTCTTTTTTTAATTTTCCAAAAGGCTTATTCATATCTATTTTGTAATGCTTACATACGCATTCTAATTTTTTATAATATATTCCATCTTGATCGTCGCTTAATGTTTTAATACACCCTTCATTGATACTTAAAGTTTTGTCTGGTATAACTAAGTTTTCATCTATTTGTAATTTTATACCAAGGCCTTTACATTCTGGACATGCTCCGTATGGTGCGTTAAAACTAAATATTCTCGGTTCTAACTCTGGCAAAGAAAATTCGCAATGTGGGCAAGCAAATTGTTCTGAAAATACTAATTCTTTTGCATTTTCTCCTAATATTTGAACAACTGCTTTTCCAGATGATAGTTTGGTTGCTAACTCAAGAGCTTCATAGATTCTACTTCTGGAGTCATTTTTTATAACAATTCTATCTATTACTACATCAATTGAATCTTTTTTATTTTTTTCTAATAATATATCATCACTAAGATCTAACATTTCACCATTTACGCGAACTCTACTGTATCCTTCTTTACGCAGTTTTTCAAATATATCTTTATGAGTACCTTTTTCGCCATGAACAACAGGGCCTAAAATTATAATTTTGGTTCCTTCTTCATACTCTAATATTTTATTTGTCATTTCTTCTACACTTTGGGAAGAAATTGGTATATTATGAGTAGGACAATATGGAATGCCAATTCTTGAAAATAGAAGTCTTAAATAATCATATATTTCTGTTACTGTTCCAACTGTTGATCTTGGATTATTTGATGTTGTTTTTTGATCAATACTGATTGCTGGTGATAATCCTTCTATACTATCAACATCTGGTTTTTCAGAATTACCTAAAAACTGTCTAGCATATGCAGATAGACTTTCAACATATCTTCTCTGTCCTTCTGCATATATTGTATCAAAAGCTAAACTACTTTTTCCTGAACCTGATAGTCCAGTCATAACAATTAATTTATTTTTTGGTAGTTCTATATCTATATTTTTTAAATTGTTTTCTCTTGCTCCTTTTACAATAATTTTGTCCATATAAATCACCCGTTTCATATTATATCACAACTTTGCTATTTCACCATCACGAATTCTTTTTTTCGATATTAAAAAAATACTAAAATATTATTCTTAGTATCTTTATTCACAGTTTTTGTGGATTAAATTAGTATTCATTTTCTTTTTCCACAGAAATTGTTAATTAGCTTTCATTTCAAAAAGTATATCACGCAACTCCATTGCTCTTTCAAAGTCAAGATTTTTAGCTGCTTCTTTCATTTCTTCTTCAATATTTTCCATAAGTAGTGCTTCTTCTTTCTTTGATAATTTTTTATCTTTCTTATCTTTTTTTGTATCATAATTACTTATTACTTCACGAATATCTTTTTTGATTGTTTTTGGTATTATGTTATGTTCTTGATTATATCTTTCTTGAATATTTCTACGTCTTTTTGTTTCAGAAATAGCATTTTCCATAGATTCTGTTATTTTGTCTGCATACATAATAACATGTCCATTCGCATTTCTTGCACATCGTCCTACAGTTTGAATAAGACTTCTGGTGCTTCTTAGGAATCCTTCTTTATCTGCATCTAGGATTGCTATTAATGACACTTCTGGAATATCTATACCTTCTCTTAATAAATTTATTCCTACAATTACATCATATTTTCCAATTCTTAAATCATGAATTATTTGCATTCTTTCTAAAGTTTTTATTTCGGAATGTAGATAAGCAACTTTTATATCTAATTCTTTTAGGTAATTAGTTAATTCTTCTGACATTCTAATTGTTAGCGTTGTTATTAAAACTCTTTCATTTTTAGCAATTCGTTCTTTTATCTCGCTAACTAAATCATCTATTTGTCCTTCTGTTTTTCTAACTTCAATCGTTGGATCTAATAGTCCTGTTGGTCTAATTATTTGTTCAATATATTTATTAGCAGTTTGAGTTAATTCTAAATCTCCTGGTGTTGCTGAAACATATATAACTTGATTAATTTTTGATTCAAATTCTTCATATTGTAAAGGTCTATTATCTAGGGCACTTGGTAGACGAAATCCATATTCAACTAGGTTCATTTTACGAGCTCGGTCTCCATTATACATTCCTTTAACTTGTGGAAGTGTAACATGTGACTCATCAACGACTAGTAAGTAATCATCTGGAAAAAAGTCCATTAAGGTTACTGGTGTTTCTCCTTTTTTTCTTCCTGCCATAGGTGCTGAATAGTTTTCTATGCCAGAACAAAATCCAGTTTCTTCTAACATTTCTATGTCATAATTTGTTCTTTGTTCTAGGCGTTCAGCGGCTAGTAGTTTATTTTCTTGTTTTAATTCAATAAGACGATCTTTTAACTCTTCTTTTATTCGTTCTATTGCTAAATGTAGTTTTTCATCACTAACAACAAAGTGACTTGCTGGAAAAATACTTATATTCTTTTTGTTATTTATAATGGCTCCTGTTACTGTATCTATTTCGCTTATTCTATCTATTTCATCGTCAAAGAACTCTATACGATAGCCTGTTGTATTTTGGTTTGTTGGTATTATTTCTAAGGTATCACCTCTAACTCTAAAAGTACCACGTTTAAAATCAAGATCATTTCTTTCATATAACATGTCCACTAGTTTTGTTAAGACATTGTTTCTTTCTATTTTATCTCCTAATGACAATGTTAACATTTTATTTTTGTATTCTTCTACTTCACCAATGCCATAGATACATGAAACACTAGCTACTACAATTACATCATTTCTTGATAGTAATGCTGAGGTTGCCGCATGACGTAATTCATCAATTTCATCATTAATAGAAGAATCTTTTTCTATATATGTATCTGTTGATGGTACATATGCTTCTGGCTGATAATAATCGTAATAAGAAACAAAATACTCTACTGCGTTTTCTGGGAATAATTCTTTAAATTCACTATATAATTGACCTGCTAAAGTTTTATTGTGAGCTAAAACTAGTGTTGGTTTATTCGTTCTTGCAATTACGTTTGCAATGGTAAACGTTTTTCCTGTTCCTGTTGCACCAAGTAATACCTGATGTTTTTTACCTTCATTAATTCCATCTACCAATTCTTTTATTGCCTGTGGCTGATCCCCAGCAGGCTCAAATTTTGATACTAATTTAAACATTTTGTCCTCCTTACTATGACTATTATCAACCATAAAATTTGTATTCATTTGATGAAAATTCGTGTCCTATAGTCAATTTGATTATTCAAAATTTAATGGACACGAATAAAAATATACTTCGGCCACAAATTTATTTCAAAACTACAACAAAACATAAAACAATTATTTATATTTAAGACAAACATTAATACATTATTTTACTTCCCAATAACCACCATTATCTGGTCCAATTCTTTCAATAATATCATTATCCAATAATTTTTTTAAGTTATATTTAACACCATCTGATGTAATATTCAAAATACTGGCTAATTCATTTCTTGTAACCTTAGGATTTTCTTTTATTAATTCTATAATTTTTAATTGATTGTTATTTAATTTTATTTTCTGGGTAGTTTTCTGGGTAGTTTTTTGTAATGATGAATTAATACACATTAACATAAAATCAATAAATACATTCGCATTACCATTAATATGGCATTGTGCAATAGAATCATAATATTTTTGTTGATTTAAATATATTTCTTCTTCAATAGGAATATATTTAAATTTTGAATTCCAATTGGTTAAAATCAAACTTACCCAAAATCTAGCCATTCTACCATTACCATCGCTAAATGGATGAACATATACAAAATAATAATGAAATATAGAAGATAATATTAATGGATGAATTTTATTTTCATTATCAATCATAAATTCAAATAAACTTCTCATAAGAGATGGAACTAATATAGATTGTGGAGCTGAATAAATTACTTCATTTCCTTTTTTTACTCCCTCACCATGATTTCTATAATAACCATTATCATCATCAAAATACTTCATCATTAATGTATGAGCTTTTAAAAAATCATTCTCATCTTTCCAATTATATTCGTTTATGTGTTCATACAATTCATTAGCATTTTTTACTTCTTGAATTTCTTTTCTATTACCTAAAACTGTTTTATTTTCAACAATACTCTCAACTGATTCTAATGATAAAGAGTTTGCTTCAATCGCTAATGATGAATGAATTGATCTAACTTTAGACTTAATCTGCAATTTTCTTTTTTTTTCATTATCATCAATAATAATTAAATCAAGTCTTTTTTCTATTTCGTTTATAATTTTTTTATTATCTTCAGTAATATGAAACACCGGTTTTGTTATATCTATATTTTTCATTATAAATTCCTCCATTTCTATTATATTTTAATGTATTTAATCAAATAAACTTAGGACACGAATATCGGTCACAAATTTTATTTGTTCGTTTAGTATCTTGTAGTGTTATTTCGTTCATTTTTCTGGATTAAATAGTATCAAATATCACCAAATATCACTATTTTTAAGGTATTTCTATACTAGGAAACAAAATACTCTACTGCGTTTTCTGGGAATAATTCATTAAATTCATTATATAATTGACTTGCTAAAGTTTTATGGTGAGCTAAAACTAGTGTTGGTTTATTTTACACTAGCAATTACATTTGCAACGGTAAACATTTTTCCTGTTCCTGTTGCACCAAGTAATACTTGATGTTTCTTCCCAGATTCTATACCTTTAGCTAACTCTTCAATCGCGCTTGGTTGATCTCCGCTAGGTTTAAATTTTGAATGAATTTTGAACATTGCTTCTTTCTTTTTCTCCATATTTTTCTCCTTTATTGCAGCCATCGTCAAAAAGAAAATTCGTATTCTAGCCTATTTTTACAGTATTAAAAACGGGTCTTTTTGCTTGAATATACTTCTAAATATTTTCACAATTTAAATTCTTTTCTCTTATGTTAATACTTCATTTATTATTTTTCTTATTTCAAATATTCTTTTTTCCATAAATTCAGGATGATCTTTAAACCATTTTATATTAATTGGAGATGGATGCGGTAATACAATAGCTAATTTACCATTAATATAATTATTTTTGAAAATTAATTCATTAAAATTTTCATCTGGAAAAAACACTTTTGCAGCTTTTGAACCAAGTATTATATAAATCTTATTATTTATATATTCTAATTCTTTTTTTATCCAAGTTTCAAAACAAATCTTTGGTGGCATTCTATCATTACCGTTTTTATCTTTTCCAGGATAACAATGTGCCAGAGCTGCGATATAAAAATTATCTGGGTTATAAAATACATCATCATCAATCATATACCATTCATATTTTAATTTGCTTCCTGATTTGTCTGTAAAAGGTTTTAGCGTTTCATGGACTGTTGCGGATGGTGCCTGACTAATCTGAACTATTTTAGAATTAACATTTCCTAAAAATATAGGATGAGGTTGGAATCCAAAATTCTCTTTACAAATTTCACACTTTTTTAAACTTTCTAATAAACTATTAAGATTTTCTTTCATTCTTTTCTATAGACTCCTTTTATTTTATTCTTATGTATCTATCTGTTGCAAACAAATATGCTTTCAAAGCAGAATCTAAAGGTCCTTATGACATCATTTTTTTATTTATTTACAAATATTTGTTTCATTTTTTGATATTTCAGTATATTTCTAGTTAAATAATCTTTTATCATTTGCCCAGTACAGTTATTCCAAAATTATCTAATCTTTCAAAAATTACTAACACACCAAATCACCTCATATATATTTATATTATAACATTAAAAGTTAATCTTTTATCAAAGCTTTTATTACTAATTTTTTGTTGACTTTTATAAAAATGCCTTTATAATATTTATCAATGGAATGTGGGATTGTATTATGGCCTTGATACTTTCTTTGATATAAATTGTGATATTATTGAGTAGTCATAGTACCTTTTTGGTGACTACTCATTTTTGTATTAACTTATTTATGAGGAGGTTATATTTTGAGCAAATTTATTATTACTTATACACCATGTTTTAGAAAAAGCATGCTAAGTGAATTGATAGCAGTTGATGAAGAATTAGAAGTTGAAAGTGTCTTTTCAGACAGTGTTTTAATGATTGATTCTAAATTAGAAAAAGAAGAATTTATAAACAAATTATTAGAGAAATCACCCATTTTTATTAAACATATAATGCCAGTAATGAAAAATGGTAAAATCACTGAGAATTTAGAGTTGGACGAACAAGAAATTTTATCAGGTATTAATAGTATATCAACATTAACAAAAGAATCATTTGCAGTACAATGTAGAATTATCAGTGGCGGTAAAAATGGATTAGATTATTCATCAAAGGATTTAGAAGTGTTCGTTGGATCTCACTATGAGCAAAGGGGAAATATACCAACATTTTCAGATACCAGTTTAAAAAATGATGACATCAAAGTATTATCAATTATGATTCATCATAATGACTATTATTTAGGATTCTCTTCTAGTAAAGAAAATTTAAATTTTCACTGTGACGAATACAGAATTTGTGGTAAAGGAGGGCGTTCTATTTCAAGAGCTGAAAATAAATTAAAAGAAGCTTTATCAAAGTTTAATGTTACTTTGGACGGAACCGGCTATGCATTGGATATTGGTGCCTCTCCAGGCGGATGGACAAAAGTATTAGCAGATTATGGATACGAAGTTGTGGCAGTTGATCCCGGTAATCTAAAACCAGAACTTGAATCCAATCCGAAGATTCATCATTATAAATGTAGAATTGAGGATTTGGATTTTGAAAATTTCTTTGATATAATTGTAAATGATATGAACATTGAGCCGCAAGCTACATCAAATATTATGAATAAGCTTGTAAAATCATTAAAGGATAATGGCATAGCCATTGTAACTTTAAAATTACCAAACAAAGTTGAAGAAGATATCAAAGAATCCATTCAAATCTTAAGTCAAAATTATGATGTATTAGCAATTAAAAGTTTATTCCACAATAGGCAAGAAGTTACAACAATGATTAGAAAAAAAGCATTAGTTTTCGGTCATATCCCATCAATATATGAAGAATCATCAAAGCAATCAGATAATAATACTGCACCAAAAGTATTAAGAAAAACTACAAAATAATTCAGAATGAGGAGAATTTACATGAAACTATCAAAATATAATATATTTAAAAAATATGGCAAGAAATTTTATTTAATTAATATTTTAAATTCATCATTTGCAGAAATTTCTAAACAAACTTATGAAAATTTAAAATCTTCAACCAACGTTTTGCCTGATGACTTCAATATTAAAGCATATCATGAATTATTCAAAAAAGGCATGATAATTAATGACGACTTTGATGAACTAAAATTTTTAAAAGACAGATATATCAAAGAACAACAGGAAAAAGACTTATTAACAATTACCATTGCACCAACTTTGCGTTGTAACTTTAAATGTCCATATTGTTATGAAGATAGATATGGTAAAATTATAAATGAAGATGAACAAATAGAAATTATAAAGTTCATTAAAAAACAACTTTCACTTGGATATACGAAATTAAACTTAATATGGTTTGGCGGAGAGCCGCTATTAGTATTTAGTATAATACAAAAAATGAGTCAAGAAATAATTGAAGTGTGTAATAGCTTAAATGTTGATTATAATGCGTTCTTAACCACAAATGGTTACTTATTGTCAGAGAACATTATAAAGCAACTTCCAGATTTAAAAATTAATCAATTATTTATTACATTGGATGGTCCTGAACACATTCATAACCAAAGAAGGTGTCTAATAGGGGGATTGGCAACTTTTGATCAGATTGTAGCAAACTCATTAATAGCAAAAAAACATGGTATTAATCCAGTTATCAGAATGAATGTAGATAAAAAAAATTATACACATATTGAAGAATTGAGAAAATATGTTACAAATGAGCTTAAATTAGAGATGTACTTAGGTTTAGTTAGAGAATATACCGATTCATGTAAAAATGAAAACGATAGTTATTTTAATAAAAAAGAATATGCTTCTCTATTAGACGAGTTTGATAATAATATGAGTCAAGACAAAGATATGGCATCCCCTTTTCCAAGACAAAAGCCAATTTATTGTAGAGCTGCTAAAGTTGGTACTTTCGTAATTGACCCAAATTTAAACTTATTTAAATGCGAAAACGATATTGGCAGACCAGAAAGAAGAATAGCTACGGTATATGACTATCCTTTTGACAATGAAATTACAGGTGTATTAAATAACAGATTTTACACATGGAATCCGTTTGAATATGATGAATGTTGTCAATGTGAGATACTTCCAATTTGCATGGGAGGATGTCCATTTATTTCAATTAAACAAAACAAGCCAGAATGTGAAACATATAAATATAACTTGAATAATTGTATAAAAAAGCATATTCTAAAACGTTAGATATAAATCTGTTTATTTTAAAATAGGTTTATATATATAATTAGAGAGGAGGGTATTATGGGAACAGGAACTGCCGGATTAGCAACAGTTGCGGTAAAAGTTAATACTAAAAAGAATACTAAAGTAATGAAAATATTAGCAATGTCTGTTTGCTGCCAAAATCAATACTAATAAAGGAAAGCAATATTATATTTTTAATAATGTTGCTTCTTTTTAAATTTTTGAAAGGGAAACAATGAAAAATAAATTGTTAATGCAAGAGCAAATTATAAATCGAGAAATCGAATTATATAAACAATCATTAGAAGATATTAATGTTGATGATAAAATTCAAATTTATGATAGAAAATGTACAGAATTTGTTGAATATGATTTCAATATGCCCCAAACTATCTTCTATATTACTTATAACAACACAGTAATATTAGGTAGAAAAACTATTTCACAATTATATTTAAACAATCAACTGAAGTCAATCAATTGTAGTAATATCACGCAGAATATGTTATTAGGAATTTTAAAAAATTGTAATTATAAATATAGAAAAATTTCTCTTGAATATTATCCCTTTACTAATCAAGAAAAACGTAAAATGTTTAATAATATAGTAAAGAACCGAAAGTTATGTGATATATTTTATCCATTTCGTTTTAAATATTTTGACACAAATTTAGAACAAACATCTAATAACTTAAACTGGAATGTAAATGATGAAATAGCTTCATATTTATCTACAGGAGAAAAACATATTAGAGACTATACAATTGAAATAATAAAAAAATATAAATTAAATCCTAAAATAGTTTATGATCCTGCATGTTCAACTGGAGAATTTTTAAAAGTGATAAAAGATGTAATTCCAACATGCACAACAGTAGGACATGATATGAGCGAAGATATGGTTAATTATTCTAAAAAGAACGTAGATGAATCAAAATGTTGTAATGCATTTGATTCTCCAATCAAAAACAATAGTGTAGATTTATTAATATTAAGGTTTCTTAATGGTGGAGTTGTAAATACTCATGATGCGAATAAACTTTTTGATTTACTAGTTAAAAAAGTTAAAAAAAATGGATGCATAATTTGTATTGGTCACACTCCAATATTAATTAAAAAGGAAAAATTTAAGGATTTAAATTTAGAATTAATTGAACAAATAGGATACAGTAAGAAGTATAATAGTATTTTTCAATACTATCTTGCAAGAAAGAAATAATTAAATTAATATAAAATCTATATTGATATAAATAATCAAAGCGGAAAAAGCCTAACATTATTAACAGCAATGTTCCTTATCTATTGAAGAGTTCTCGAAAGGACATAGAAAAAGAAAAATAGATTTGTAAGTGACAATATTTTTTTAGCACAAGAGAACATCTTGGTTGGCTTGGATATTCCAATTTATCAGATAAAAAATATATATTTTATCAAATAATGTAATAAAAATAGTAAAAAAGGAAAGTAGGTAACTATGAAAAATAATAATCAATGTCTGAAAATACCACATAACTGCTATTTAATTTTAACTTCAAAATGTAATATGCGCTGTAAACACTGTTATGGCAGTTATGGAAATAATATTCCAGAAAAAGAATTGACAGGAGATGAATGGTTAAAAATTATTGAAGATTTAGCAAAAAACGGCGTGTTTTTTGTTAATATTTCCGGTGGAGAGCCGACAACTCATCCGGACTTCATAAAAATAATAGATGCATTAATAAAAAATGAAATTTATTTTATGCTAACAACTAATGGAGTGTTTAGTGATAAAATATTAAAAGCAATATTAAAGGCAAAAAATTATATTTTAGGAATACAAATAAGTCTAGATGGTGCAGATTGGATTACACATGGTTATTTAAGAAAAAATGTTCAGGGAAAATCCGAAAAAGTATTATTTGATAAAGCAGTAAGTAGTATTAAGGCATTTACCAGTGCGAACATTAGAACTTCTATTGCAACCTGTATCCATCCGAAAAACATTCATAAAATAGATAAATTAAAAAATCTAGTGATTACTTTAAAGCCTTGTAACTGGTCTTTGTCTACAATATCTATTTCTGGTAGAGCAAAGGAAAATAGTGAAATATTTGTATCTGAATCTGAACTTCCAAATAAATATTGGTTTGATCTTCAAAAAGAATGTGCAAATAATAATATTATGGTTAATTTTATAGATATGCCAAATTTAAAAAAAGAAACAGCATCTTCTATGATTTATTATGAATGTCCGGCTGCAAAATGGTTTTGTGAAATAAATTCAGATGGAATTACAACACCTTGCCCTTTAGCTAGAGTAAATCCACCGAAAAAAGAAATAAAGTGGGATAACATTACTAAAAAAGCATTAAAAGAAATATGGGACGGTAAGCCTTTTAACATATTTAGATCGTATCAAACTCGTGGATGCGATGGATGTAAAGTTAAAAATAAATGTGATAGGTGTCCTCCACAAAGCATTCAATGGTTTGACGATCCATTGATGCCAACACCTTATTGTATTGAAAATGGTAAAAATTTAGGGTTATATAAACTAGAAGAACTTAAAAGAAAATTAGAAGAAGCAAAACAAAAAAACAACAGAGAAGAATATGGAATTAGGGAGAGTGCTTAATGATTTACTTAAAAAAATATGTTAAATACAGAAAAGAAGAGAATTACTTACTGATTTGTGATTGTTCAACTATTCAAAATTATGAATTGCCACTTAGTTCTTATGAACTATTTGAAAAATTAAAAACTGGATATAATCCCAATCATCCATTAGGAATTGAATTAGAAAATGATATATTAGATGATTTAAAAAATTTGCAATTAATTGATAATATTCCTAATTCAAACAATAACTTTCATGAAAGTCAATGGATTAATTTAGGCTATGAAGAAAATGAATTTTTTTGAAATGTTTCTGTTAAATAATTGTAATAATAGGAGTAATATAATATGATTAATATTAAAACTGTAAAAAATAAAAAAGAACTAAAAAAGGTATTTGATTTTCTTTCAATGACTTTTTATGAGGATGCAAAAATAAACAACGAACACTATTTTACGATGGGTGAACGTTTTATGGAAATGAATAAGCAATTAGAAATTGATAATGAATTATTAATGTATATTACAAAAGACAAAAAGATTATCGCCGCAATCACTGGAAAAGGAATGGATACAAACAAAAAGAAAATTACGCTTGGAACAATTGCAGTTGATCTCAATTATAGAAATAAAGGCTACGCAAAATCACTAATTAACGAATTTGAAAAAAGATGTAAGTATAAAGAAATTAAACATATTGATTTAGGTGCACGTTTTAGAGCATGTCCTCTATATATAAAACTTGGATATAAACCTTCGTTAATGATACAAGTCTTTGACTTTATAAATATTGACGATGTAAAAAAAGCAAATAAATTTAATTTAAAAGAAGGATTTTCTTGGCAGTCTGACACTTATGGATTCATTTTTTTTGAAATTGATGAAGTAAAAGAAAGCTATATCAAATTTTTTGAACAAAATGTAAAAACTGCACATGCTCAATATATTTTTGAAAAAGACTTATAATAAAAGAACTTAGAACTTGCATGTTTTCTTCTTTATTTTTTAATTATTAAATGTAGATATTAGTTGTAAGAATTGTGATATCGATTTTAAAATTTTTAGTTTAGAGCTTTTCTTTCTAGTAATAAGATAATGAGCATTTAGTTATTATAATCATAAATTATTATAGAAAGGAGTATATTTATGTCTGATGACTGTATAAATAACTGTAATGATTTTAAGGCAAAGAAAGTTTGCTACGTCGCTGGCCCTACTGGGCCAATAGGTCCGACAGGGCCAACTGGACCGAGCGGTGTTTCTGCTACTAGTGCTTTCGGTCGCAAATATGATAATGCTACTAATACTATTAATTTAGATCAAAATGTTGCTCAAACTATACCTTTAGGCAGTACTGGTCCTACATCAAATGTAACAACAGGAGTTCAAAATGCTCTAACAATAGTTGAAGCTGGAAACTATAAAGTTGATTATTTCTTTTCTGGCTCTTCTAATACTAATGCTAATATAACAGTTGAAATAAGTCAAAATACTACACCAATCGGTAGTACTACAATTATTAAAGACGTAACTGCTAATCAAGATGTGGATTTTATTGGAAGTTCTATTAATTCATTTGCAGCTGGTGATAATATAAGTTTAAGTATTGAATCAACATCTACTGTTACTATTTCACCTGCTGATGGTACTAATGCCTTTTTAAATATTGTAAAACTATAAAAAAAGCAGTGTTTCTTTTTATTAAGAAAACCGCTTTTTTTAGTATTTTTTTGTAAATATTTTTTTAGTAAATAGTGTTATTTTACTAATACTTGTAATTATTAATAAGATTACAAATACTATACCTATTGATAATATAAAACCTTTAAATGTTCTTAAATATAAAATATATTTACCTAAATGTTTAATCATAAACTGATATGTTCCTATTACTGAGGCTTTATTAATTATATGTGTCTTTTCAGAAGAAAAAGCTATTTCTATTGAATCATCATCATTTACATTATTTACTGTACCAAAGTATATATCTTTTTCATTAAGAGTGTAAGAAATTATCATATTTTCCTTTATATTATTAATATCTTTTTCATTTACTATTATTAAATCATCTTTACTTATATTTAAATCTTTATTATCTTTATCTACTATTAAAAGTCTATAATCTAATATAGTAAATGGTTTTCCATTATATATTATATTTTGAAGAAATACGATAAGTATTATAACACTTATGATTGCTAAAACGATACTTACAAATTTTATAATTCCATCTTTCATATTATCCCTCTATCTTTTGTTCTATTATAAATATATCATATTATATTATGTTATTTATGTCAAAAGAAAAAAGTATCAAACGATACTCTTTTCTTTTATTTAAATATTTTGAATATTTTGTCACATACACTTTTTAGTGCTGTTCCTAAATTAGAATTAGTTTCTTTATCTAATCTATCAAAACCTTCATTCCAATTTTCTTCTATATAGTCTTTTCCTTCTTCTAGGTGAGACTCAATATAATCTTTTCCTTCTTCTAAGTGAGATTCAATATATTCTGTTCCATCTTCCAAGTGAGACTCAATATAGTCTTCACCTTCAAGAAGGTGACTTTCTAAATATTCCTTACCTTGTTCGAAATGTTCAACAAAGTATTTAATCCCTTCATTTACTTTTTCTTCAACCATAGCATTATGGTCTTCAATTTTTGATGAAATTTGACTATCAATTGCTACATTGCTATTGATTGTACCAATTGCTAAAGCAGTAACTAAAAAATTCATAATTTCCTCCTTCAATATACTTATTTATTATGGATAACAGTTTTTTTCTGTCAGCCATGGGTATATATTAACATATTTCACTATATTTTACAAGTTTTCTAAAAATTTAGTTGTTCCTTGTCAGTAATTTTGTCACTTAAAGTTTAAAAAGAGGGATTAGTATTATTGTGTGAATTTGAATTTTCATTTGAATATAAACTTTTGTATATTTTTGATTTTTTTAATAGTTCTTTGTGTGTACCAATGGATTCTAACTTTCCTTTATCTATTATATTTATAACATCAGCATCTACAATTGTTGATAATCTGTGTGCTACAATAATTACAGTATGATTTTTTACTAACTCATCTATTGTCTTTTTTATGTACTCTTGAGATTCATTATCTAAAGCTGATGTTGCTTCATCAAATAATATTATTTTAGTATCTAATAATAGTGTTCTCGCAATTGCTAAACGTTGTTTTTGACCTCCTGATAAATTTATTCCACCTTCTCCTATTATTGTCTCATATTGTTTTGGCAGTGACATAATATACTCATCAATATAAGCTTTTTTACAATATTTTCTTATTTCTTCTATGGTTACATCTTTTTTTACTAATTTAAAGTTATCAATAATTGATAAATTAAATAAAAATGGCGATTGTCTAATAACAGATATATTCTTTCTTAATGATTCTTCTGTTAAGTCTTTTATATTTATTCCATCTATTAATACTTCTCCTTCTGTTGCATCAAAATATCTTAATAATAAATTAAATATTGTTGATTTGCCATTTCCAGATTTACCTACTATTGCATTCTTTTTATTTGGCATTAATTTTAAACTAAGTCCATTTAAAGTATATTCTTCTTCATCAGAATATTTAAATTTTACATTCCTAAATTCTACTATACCTTTATTATTTGTTAATTCTTTTTTACCATAACTTTCATCTTGATATAATTTATTATTTATAATTTCACCAATTCTTTTTAAAGATACTGTTACTTTATTATAACTAACACCAAACTCTGATATACTTTCTACTACTTCATCTACTCTCCAAATATACATTTCTATCATAATAAATAATGCATATGTTATTTTACCTATAACAAAATAATATCCTGCTGTATATAAAATAATAAATTGTAATATATAATATGATAGGTTATTTAGGCAGTGATACCATACTTCATAGTTTCTTATCTTTTTAGTATGATTAAATAGTTCTGAAAGTTGTTCTTTAAGATTTGTTTCTATATTATTTTTTATACCTAGGGCTTTAATTTCTCTTATTCCAGTTATATTTTCAGTTGCTGTTTTGACATAAACATCTGATTCTTTTTTGATTTTTTCTTGTGTTTTTTTAATTCTTGGAAAATATTTTGTAGATATATAACCCATGATAAATCCAAATATTATTATTTCTATACCTATTATAAATGAGATAGAAAAAGCTAGTATTAGAATTACAATTACAACTAAGCTTTTACAAATTAGTTTAATTAATTTATTAAGCAATTCCATTATTCTATCTGGATCATTATATAATCTATTTATAAATTCACCAACGCCTATCTCTTCAAAAGCTCTTGCTGGTAATGAGTCTATTTTTCTATATAAGTCCATACTAACATTTTGAATAAATTTTATTTCTAGATAATTATATAATTTGTTTGTGATTACTTGTATAAATGAATATGCAATTATATATATCCCTTCCCATATTACTAAATATTTAAAGAAATTATGTATGTCTTTTATAATAAGAAATTCAAGTGCTTTTCCCCAGAAGTAGGCATTAAATAGTGCAGGTAAGTAAGTACATAATACTAAAATAATATAAATTATTAGTTTAAGTTTATCTTCTTTTAAATATTTCCATAAAATCTTAAAGTTATTTTCTTTTTTCATATCATTACTCCTTTCTTGCATAATAAAAGAGGTCTAAATGACCTCTTGATTAGATAAGCTAAAAACAAGTGAGAATATGTGTATTCCCAATTAGGTCATTTATTCTTTTAATTATTTGTTTGTTATTATATACTGCTATGTTCATATTCTCACTCCTTTCTTCAAATTCATTTATAGTCTAACATAGTTTTTGTTATCTGTCAACCAAAATATTATCACATTATCTATTATCCCATCTATATGGAAAACTTACGTAATTTGATGGATTTATTGTACTTTGTTGATATACCGCCCAACTACAACCACCACCATAGTTCCAATCACATTTAGTTATTTCTAAATGTAAATGTGGCCCTGTTGAGCAACCTGTTGAGCCCATGTAGCCAATTACTGTAAATGGCGTTACGACTTGTCCTTCAGAAATATTTCCAAAACTTCTTAAATGAGCATATGTTGAGTAAATATATTTGCCACCTACATTATGTCTTATTTTAACAACAAGTGCTTTACCATTACATCCATAACTACAGTTTCCACCATTTCGCCAATCACCAGATTTACAGTTGTCATAATATATTTTAAATACTGTGCCAGTTGCTATTGGATAAACAGCGATTGCTTTATCAGAACTTGATAAGTCTATACCCAAATGTCCACCATAGCCATAGTAACCTTGAGTAATATATCCATATTGTAACGGACGATAAAATCCATTAGCACTTGGAGTAGAGCTAGACCCAGATGCTTGTTGTATTCTATATTGACAAGCTTGTATATCTTCTGTAGAACCACAACCTAAATTTTTATAATAGGTTACATTTGCTTTTGCTGCTTTTATTTGTTCTTCAATTGTTGGCATTGTCTCTCTTATAGCCATGGAATCAGCTTCTACTTTTGATCTTTCATTTTCTAAATTTGTTTTAAGTTGATTTAATTCAGTCTTTTTACTTGATAATTCTTTTTGTTGATTCTTATTTTTTTCTATTAATTCTTCTAATTCCTTAATTAAATTATCATTATATTCAGTTAATTGTTCAACAACTGATAATCTATATATCATATCAGTTATATCTGTTGCTCCAAAAGCATATTCAAGATATATGTTATCACCATTTGATATTTGATAATATTCTATTATCTTCTTACTTTCTTCGCCTTTTTCTTTTATTTCTTCATTACTTTTATCTATTTCTTCTTGCAAACTATTTATTTCTGCTTCTGCTTCTTCTATTTGCTTTTCTATTTTAGAAACCTTAGCCCTTATTTCTGCTACTTCGGCATCATTTTGAGCTAAATTATCTTTTTTTTCTTGAAGCTCTTTTGTATATTTTTCCACTTCTTCTTCAAACTGTTTAACTGTTTTAGCATTTACATTTAACGGTAGTGTTGCAAATGCTGTAAGAAGTGTAGCTATAGTTATTATAGAAATTAATTTAGTGTTTTTCATCATATTTTTAAATATTTCTTAACGGCACCTGCACTACCAATCATACCTACTAAGATTCCTATAATTATTACCATTAATGAAGTTGTATATATAAATGGTTCTGGTTTTATTAATACTATTAGCTTTGAAAATAAATAGCCATCAAAATGCTTATAGAAAGCCATATATCCATATGTTGTAAACACTATTGGTATTATTGAACCTAAAACACCTAGTATCATTCCTTCTATTATGAATGGTGTTTTTATTGTGAAGTTGCTTGCTCCTACTAATCTCATAATTCCTATTTCTCTTTTTCTTGCTGATATTGTTAATTTTATTGTATTAACAATTAAGAATACTGTAACAATTATTAAGGCTATAACAACTCCATAAGTTACTTTTTTTATTGAAGCAAAGGCAGATACTAATTTTTCTACCATTCCCTCACCATAGCGTACAACTGATACAGAGTCAATTTTCTTTATAGTTTCTGCTGTTTGTTTTATTTTCTCTATATTTTTTACTTTTACTTGATATGTATCTTTTAAAGGACTTTCATCATCTTCATATCCCTCTAATACTTTAGCAAATATTTCTGACTCATCTTGCATTTGTTTTTTTACTTCTGATTTTGATATAAAAGTTATTTTTTCTATATTTGATATTTTATTTAATTCTTTTTTTACTTCTTTTATATTATTATCATCTGCTTCTCTTTCTAAAAAGACAACTATAGTTAAATCTTTTTCTATTTCTTCTGTAAAATTATTAATATTTAGTGAAGCCATTATGGCAAGTGATACAATAATTAAAGTTATTGTAATACATGAAATTGAGGCTAACGATAAACTGAAATTTCTAATTACGCTTTTAAAGGCATCTCTAATACTTCTACCTAACATTCTAAATAGCTTCATTATCATAGACTCCTTTCTCTTTAAAGTTAACTAGATGTCCATCTTTTAAGATTAAAACTTGTTTTTTCATTTTATTAACTATATCTTTATCATGTGTTGCCATTATTATTGTTGTTCCTCTTGACTTATTAATATCATCAAGTACTTTCATAATTTCCATACTTTTTTCTGGATCAAGATTTCCGGTTGGCTCATCACATAATAGTAATTTAGGATTGTTAACTATTGCTCTTGCTATTGCTACACGTTGCTGTTCTCCACCAGATAATTGATCTGGATAATTATGTATTTTATTCTTTAATCCGACATCTTCCAGAGCTTTTAATACTTTTACTCTAATTTCATCTTTTTTAGCACCAATTACTTCTAAGGCAAAAGCTACGTTTTCATATACTGTTAATTTAGGAAGTAATCTATAATCTTGGAAAACTATTCCTAGTTTTCTTCTTAATTTATATACTTTTTTATTTCTTAATTTTCCAACATCTAATCCACCAAGTATTATTTGTCCATGGGTAGGTTTTTCTTCACGATATAACATTTTAATTAATGTACTTTTTCCTGAGCCAGAGCCACCTATTACAAAGACAAATGAACCTTTTTCTATAGCTAAATTTAAATCATAAATGGCAGTTACTCCATTTTTATATTTTTTTTCAACATGTTTAATTCTGATCAAATCCATTTTATCAACCACCTTAACTATTTAAGTATATCATATTTATATAAAGGACAAAAGACAAAAGTAGATTTTTGTCACATTCGATTGTTTATAGTTGTCTTTCAATGTTTCTATTTTGATGGTATGTTTTCCATACTAAAAAAAGAAAGACTATGCTTTCATGTTTTAATTTACATTATTTTCCACCTACTACTTCATATGAGTCAGTCACAACAAAGAATGCATTACTGTCAATTGCTTTTATACCTTCTGTTACACGATAATATTCGCTTGTTGGAACAACTGTTAATACTACTTTACTTTTCTTATTTAAGAAACCACCTTTTACATCAAAAACAGTTACACTATGTCCTAATGTTCTTATAATATAACTTTTAATTTGATCTTCTTCTGTTGTAACAATATAGAAGGCTTTATTATTTGATATTCCTAATAATACTTTATTTATTATTATACTATTTAAATAGATAAGAATAATAGCATACATAACATTGGTTGATCCAAAGAATATTCCACCAATGAGTACAATTGTTATATTCATAAAAGCACTAGTTTTGGCAATTGGTATTTTATGGTATTTTTCTAATATCTGGCTGATTACTGGTAAGCCACCATTACTGTATCCTGTTTTATACATTATTCCATTAGCTATTCCATTTAAGACGCCTGCAAATAATGTTATAACAAACATATCACTATAATCAATTTGAATTATACTAACCAATGGTTCAGTTATTTTTACAAATAAAGGGTATAATACGCTTGCTAATAATGTTACAGCTGTTACTTCTGGACCTAAATACATGAGGCTTAAAATAGCACATATTATTGATACTATTAAAATCATTAAAGCTGGATCTATATCATATACATATTTAGTTATTGTAGCAATTCCACTTGAGCCACCGGTTACTAAATTTACAGGTAATAAAAACAAATTATATACTATGGCACTAAAAAGGAGAGAAATTATTAGCATTGCAACTCTTTTTCCAACTTTTTTTCGTTTTAGTTTTTCTATTATTTCATCCATATCATTCACCTCCGAATACTTCATAAGCATCAGTTACTACAAAGAATGCATCTGGATCTATTTCTGATATTCCCTCTTTTAATCTATAATATTCTTTTGTTGGTAATACACACATTAATACAGTTTGTTTTTCTTTAGCAAAACCACCTTTAGCATTGAATACTGTTACTCCGTGATTTAAGTATTTAAGTATGTATTCTTTAATTGCTTTTTCTTCATCTGTTACTATATAGAATGCTTTACTATCTGAAATTCCAAGTATAACTCTATCTGAAATTAAACTAATTATATAAAGTGTAATTATAGAATATAGTAATTTGTTAGTTCCAAAAACAAATGATGATAAAACTACGATGCTGCCGTCTGTACATAGAATACTTTTTCCGATACTAAGTTTTAAATATTTATTAATTAATTGACTTATAATGTCTGTTCCTCCGCCGGTAAATCCAGCTTTAAAAATCATACCGGCACCAAAACCATATAGTACGCCACCAAAGACAGCTGATAGTAATAATTGGGTATTATCTATATCTATATATGCTCCAATATTAGATGTTAATTTTACACAAATTGGAAAAACTAATGAGCCAAGTATTGAACCTTTTGTTTTTTCTTTACCTAAAAATATATAACTTACTATTAAAAGAATAAGATTACTTATCAATATTACAATAAAGTATTCTATATTAAATATTTCATTTAATATTATAGCAATTCCGCCTACACCACCTGCTACAATGTCATTTGGTGCTAAGAAAAGATTATATGCAATAGCAACTAAAAAACAGCCAATGATAAATTTGACTAATCTTTTATATTTTGATTTTTCTTTTATTTCTTCTAGTATTCTAAAGTTTTTGTTTTTTGAAAAAATATTCATATTATAACCCTCTTTTTAAATTACTTTTTATAAATTCGTCTATATCTCCATCTAATACTTTTTCTACATTACTTGTTTCACAATTTGTACGATGATCTTTTACCATCGAATATGGATGCATTACATAACTTCTTATTTGAGAACCAAACTCTATGTTCATTTGATTTCCTTTTAATTTATTTAACTCTTTTTCCTGTTCTTCATATTTTTTTACTAATAATTTGTTTTTTAATACTCGGAGTGCTTGCTCTTTATTTTGAATTTGACTTCTTTCATTTTGACAAGTGACTACTATTTTACTTGGTAAGTGTGTTATTCTTACTGCCGAATCTGTTGTATTTACTCCTTGTCCTCCGGATCCTGATGAACGATAAACATCTATCTTTAAGTCTTTTTCATCTATTTCTATAGTGTTATCTTGCTTTATTTCTGGAGTTATTTCTACTGATGCAAAAGATGTATGACGACGATTATTAGCATCAAATGGTGACAGTCTTACTAAACGATGAACGCCTTTTTCATTTTTTAAATATCCATAAGCATTATGTCCTTTTATTAAAAGAGAGGCACTTTTTATACCAGTTTCTTCACCTGTTTGATAATCTAATAAATCTATTTTATATTTTTTCTTTTCACACCAGCGAGTATACATACGATATAGCATTAAGGCCCAATCACAAGCTTCTGTACCACCGGCACCTGAGTGAATATCTAAAATGCAATCCGATGCATCATAGGGACCTGATAGTAGTAAAAATAGATTTAAGTTTTCTATATCCTCAGGTAATTTATTAGTTACTATTTCTACTTGTTTTAATAATTCTTCATCTAGTTCTTCTTCTAATAATTCTACAATTTCTATAGTGTCTTTAATATTTTGTTGTACATTTTCTATACTATTAACTGTTTCTTTAATACTACTAAGCTCAGATAATACTTTGTCTTTTTTTTCACGATTATTCCAAAAATTAGGATTTTCAGTTTCTGCTTGTAGTGCTTTTAACTTTTCTTTTTTTTCATCTATGTCAAAGTGACCTCCATAGATTTTCTACTTCTAGTAAATATTTATTTAGTATTTCTTTCATTTCTTTTATTTCCATTTTAGTTCTTCCTTATTATAGTGTTTATTTTTTTTACTTTTATACTTTATATTTATTATTATGTTATCATATTTTTGTATTTAAAACAATTACTCATATTGTAAATTTTAATGTATATATTTTTTAACATTACATATATTATTATTGAGGAAGGTTCACTATATAGTGTGAAGATCCTCTTATAATAGATGGAGCCAGTATTGGCTCTTTTTTATGTGTTTTAGATTCTTATAATGTTTTTGCAAATACACTTTTTGTTATAAAAAGCATTTGTTTTTATGATGCTTTTTTAATTAGTTATTATTAATTTTTTCTATATTTTGTAATTCAAATCTATATTTTTGTTTGATATTTGGATATTTTTTATAATCTACTTCACTTAAAAACATTTCTTTTGATCTTACCCAAAGTTTATTATCATCATATAAGGCTCTATATATAACAAGTTCTTCATTTGTTTCAGAATCTGTTGCTAGATCTATAACTAAGTAATAGTTTCCTTTAAAATGTTTATATATACCATTTATTTTTATTTTTTGCATAGTTTCACCTCATATGTATTATAACATATAAAAACCATATTATTTATTAATATGGCATTAATAGTATTGGTATAAACTTCAAATATGACATATCATTTGAAACATTGAGTCTAGTCATGTGTTAATATGAATATGAAAAACACTTAATAATCATAATACTTTCTTTATTTATGTATGGATAGTTTTTTATACGAACTTTTTAGTTAGTTAATACCCAGGCTTGAAGATATTTTGTCTTAGTATGACAATATGTACATTCTCCTTTATTAGCATCAATTGAAGCACCACAGTTATGACATTTTATTAAATTTGCTTTATCTTTTAATTCTAAAATATCATCATTTTCTTTTCTCATTATATATTTATCTTTAATATTTTTAGAATGTATTTTATTATTTTCATAATAGACAATTCTTACTTCTGCATTTACTTCTACATATAGTTTATTGTCTTTAGTATAATCCTTAAATTCTATATAATCTATAATATCATAATCAATTATATTATCTATATTATAATATTTTTTTCCTATTTCATAATTTAAGTTATTAAAAAACTTTTTCTTATCTATTTTTGTTCTTTCCCAGAAAGATTTTTGTTTTTCATTTTGTTTATCTTTATATATTTTTATTGGTGTTAAGATAATATAGGCATCTGCAATATAGAATATGTAATACAGTACAAGTGATAATATTAGTCCATATATAAATATTTTTGAAATATCATAATTATTAAATGTTCTTGATGTTATTTTTATAAATATATAGCTTAATATTAAACTAATTATGAAGTCTATTATGGCTGTTATTATTCTATAACCTGTATTTGCTAATACTCTATCATAATGATACTTGGTTGCTAAATTTTTATTTGTATAATCAATATTATAATACGTATGACAATAAGGACAACAATCTATAAAGTCTTTTAGTTTTGAATGCATACCACAATTTGGACAAGTATATTCTGTTGCTTCTTGTTCTTTTGATATAAATGTATATTCTATTCTAGAGTCAAATATTTTCTCTGTATGTAATAGTTTATCTTTTAAATAATAGCCTTTTTCACATCTAATACCATTTAGAATATCATCATTATTAGAATTATTAGTATTACGTTCTAATATTTTATTATCAACTATATATTTTGTTTTTATATTTATTCCATATTTATTTAATTTTTTTATATGGTAATTATCAGATATTAATGGCATATTTTTTACTCCTATCTATTATTATTGTTATTGTTATTGTTATTATTGTTATTGTTTGATGATGATCCTCCATATGAACTAGATCCTGATGATGGTGAGTAGTGAGGAATTATCTTAAAAGAACTATTGGTTATTTTTAAACCATCTATTCCTGCTACTAGTTTAAGAGTTGCATTTATTATTGCTATAGTAGTATTTCCTACGTTTAGCCTTATATTATCTAATCCAGCTAGTACTTCTCCATTAACATTTTTTGTTAGAAAGTTGTATATTTCTTCTAGTTCTTCTGCAGTTATATCATAATACTTTGTTATGTCTACACATTTTTTTTGTCTAATTAATTCTTCATATGTTTCGGGTTCTTTATTCATTATTTTAACTCCTTATCTATATAATAAAATTCTATATTTTGAAATGGTAAATTTATAGCCTGTATATGATAATAAGCATTTTCTTTTTGTTTTAAGTAATGATAATCTCTTAATGATGATGTTGTAAAGAAAATATTATTAGGCATGTCACTTGAGAAGCCAGCTTTGTATTCATTAAATAAGTTTGTTATATCGTATGAATAGTAATTTTGTTGACTTTCGTTTACACTGTCTAATATTCCCTTATATATTTGAATGGTTGCTAAATGTCTTTGTTTTGTTCTTTCTTCATCTCCATATTTTACTAAATTTCCGGATAATAAAATTATATATAATGAATTATTTTCTGGATAATCACATAGTTCTTTAATAAGATCTTTTTTCATATATATTTTTACTTTACTTTCTGGTGTTATATATATTATATCTCTAGTCTTTTTTATTATTTGTGATGAAATAGAGTATTTTATGTTATCTATTTCTAATATGAAAGATTCATTATCATATATATATTTTAAATTTTCATCATTTTTTATAATCTCTTCTAATGATGGATATTCTGTTGTTTTTGTTTTTGGTATATACTTAATAACGTCTTGAGACCTCATTTTTAAAACGTATTTATATACAGTTTCTTCATTATATTCATCTTTTTTTAAGTTTCGGTCTTCATACATTTTTTGTTGGAGTTTACATGTATAACTTTTATTTGTCATATAATTATTTTTTACAAAAGGACAACCGGTTTTGCATAAGTATAAATATCCACAGGTACTACATTCTTCATTAAAGTTTAATTTGTTATGATTAGAATATATTTTATCTTTTGCGGTTTGTAATATTTGTTCTACACTGTCTGTATAAATGTTACCATAATAGTAATCTTTATTTTTTTGTCCTCGTACACAAGAATATATATCACCGTTTCGTTCTAGTAGAAAGAATTTTTCGCCACAGTTATCACAATTTGTACAGTATTCTGGGCCAAACTCATCAAACCAAGGACCTGAAACACCATAATCTAAATCTGTATTGTCAAATTCTTCATGCATACGTTTATAAAACTCAACTTGTTCTTCTTCAGTTAAGTGATGTAGAATGCCATTTGAATTATAGTCAAATCCAATCATAAAGTTAAAATCATTCATATCTAAACATGTATTATTATGTAAAAATTTTATATCATCTATAATTTCATCAAGGTAGTTATAATGTTCTTTAAAAATAGTGGCTGATACTTTTTTCTTATTTGGTATATTACGTAAAAGCTCAATATTTTTTAATATTTTGTCTAAAGTTTTTTGATTGTTTTTTGTAACTCTATATTTATTGTGAAGTGATAAAGGAAGATCTAGGCTTCCAGATATGGAAACATTATATTCTTTTATCGTATCAATATGTTTTTCTAAGTTATATAAATTTGTTTTAATATGTGGACTACCTAATTTAAATCCTGCTTTGGTAATTATTTCCTTATTTTCTTTATAATAGTTGTCTATATATTTTATAATATCATGAAAAGTATTTTTATCTAAAGTAGTTACTTCTCCTCCGTGAAGAGAAATATTGAAAGGAATTACTTCTGCTAATTTGAATTTATCTATTGCATACTTTAAGGTATCTAATGCACCATATTTTGTTTTTTCATCTACTGTGTTATCTTCTAAGTAACAGTATTTGCAGCCCATATTACATGCCATTGTTGGCACATATAATAAATGAATAAATTTCATGTTTTCACCAACCTAATTGTAATAAATATTTAAATAAATTCCTTGAGCTCCATAAAAAGAACTAAGCTGTATTTTTACTTCATCATTATTATAAGTTGCTGAAGTATAATACCCGTTTCCAATTGAATGATTAAATTCAGAGCCATTACAAGAAAAATAATAATTAATTCGTCCATTTATTTGTTCTTTTTTTTCTAGTTTAATTATGTAGTTAGAATTAGAGAGTTGTAGAGAGTCTCCTTCTTCTCCAAAACTATAGCTTTCTTTATTTTTTAAATCTTTATAATCAATATTTTTATTAATTGTGATTACCATCTGGTTTTCTTGAAAACTAAGTACTTGAAAGATGTAATCTTTATATACAAATTTAACAGCATCATTTTCTATGTCACTTTTTGTAGCATTTGAAGAAAAACTGAATCTAATATCATTATTTATTTCATCATTAAAGTCAATAATAATTGTTCCTTTATTTAAATTTTCTTGATTATAGTCATAAGTTTTTATACTAACGCTAATATTATAATCAGTAAATGTGACTTTTTCATATTTTTTTAGCCAAGTATTATTACCAGATATATCTCTATCAATTAATTCTTGATCAAAATAGTATATTCTAGTTGGACTTTCTTTAAAGGCTCTTTCATTAATATAAACTCCTCTTGGTAAAGTTATTTCATATAATCTTCCACAAAGTCTGAATGCGGATGAGCCTATTTCATTTAATTGGCTATATTCAGAAATATTAACTTTTGATAATGAACTATTATTATAAAAGGCATGTCCACCTATTCTTGTTACTTTATCAGGAATAGTAATTGTTTCTAGGGAGGTACAATTTTCAAAAGTATTTCCTCTTATTTCAGTTAGATTTTTTGATAGAGTTATTTCTTCTAAGTTGCTGGCACCATAAAATGATTCTCCTCCTAACTCTGTTAAACTATCTGGTAGAGTTATTTTTCTTATTGACATACAATTATAAAACGCTCCCCCGCCTAAATATTTTAAATTTACTGGAATGTTTACATCTATTAGACTAACATCATTTTTAAATGCTTGTCCTCTTATTTCTACAATTGTATCTGGTAAAGAAACTGTAGTTAAAAATGGCATATTGGAAAAAGTATTTCCTCTTAGACTGACGACATCTTTACCATTATGAGTAGCAGGTATTGTTGCACTAGTAAAGTTAGATAAACCAAAGGTATAAAATCTTACTGCATATCCTTCTGATGTTTCTTCATACATTATGTGGGGATTCATAAAAATAATTAATGGTAAGACTATTGCGGTTATAAATGCTACCTTTCTAGTGAATTGTTTATTATCAGTTACTAAATTAGATTTAGCATGCATAATAATATTTGATACTTTTTCACCCGGCCTAGCCTTTATTTCTTTTTTTAAGTATGTCATTAAATCATATTTTTTGGTCTTTCTATAAAAAACTATTAATATAACTAAGCCAATGATATATGTTAGGGTTGGAAAATGAAAAAATATTAATGATATGTATATAAATACTAGTATATTAAAAATTATACTAAGATTATTTTTTCTTTTTAAGACATCTGCTGGTAACATTTTGTTTGGATCAAACTGTGCTTTTTTCAACTCTCTATTAATAAAAGCAGTTAACATGGCTTCTTGATCTAATCTAAATATTTCATCATAGTTACTTTGGCTAACAATTATTCTATTAAAATTATTATCTGTTCCTATTACATATTTATAGCCACAAGCTTTGCAGAACTTGTCGTTTAAATTTAGTTTTGTTTTACATTTAGGGCATATTTTAATATACGAAGTTGGATTAATAGGAACATGTTGTATTTCCGTTTCTTTATTTTTTGAGAGTCTTTTTTTGCGATTTGTAAGATAAGTCACGGAAACAATTAGTGTCCACATTACAATTCCAAAAACTGTTCCCGAACCAGAAATCATGGCTGCAAAAGATGATATAATAATTATAATGGTGGCTAAAAAAAACATTTCTAATTTTTCATTTTTCATAATTTACTCCTTTTTATTGTATTTAATTTCTATTTAAGTATATCATTTTTAGATATTAATGGAAATGTATTTTGATTTTATTTTGATATTAATTGGAAACTTTTAGATACATTTTTTATTTATTTACATAAAATATAGTAGCATCAGGAGGTAAGTATGAAAGAATGTGACGATTTTAATTATTTAAAAGAGAATATTGTTTTGAGAAGAAAGTTAAAGGAGCTTGGAATTTGTAATATTATAGGACCTACAGGTCCTAGAGGTGCTCCTGGAACTGGAATCAGTATTAAAGGTTCTTTTATTTCTTTAGATGAATTAAAAAATGAACATCCAGTAGGTACTATGGGCGATACTTATCTGATAAATGGAGATTTATACTATTGGAATGAAGATATTATGGATTATGAAAATGCAGGACATATTGCTGGTCCTACTGGTCCTAAAGGTGATGTTGGCGAAAAGGGCGATGTTGGACCTAAAGGAGAACAAGGCATTCCTGGAATACAAGGTGAAAAAGGAGAAAAGGGAGATACTGGTCCTGTTGGTCCTAAAGGTGATGCTGGTGAAAAAGGTGATATTGGACCTAAAGGAGAACAAGGTATTCCTGGAATCCAAGGTGAAAAAGGAGAAAAAGGTGATCCTGGTCCTGTTGGTCCTAAAGGTGACACTGGAGAAAAAGGTGATATTGGACCTAAAGGAGAGCAGGGACCTAAAGGCGATCCTAGTGGCGTAGGTGCATATGGAGAACGATATTCAGAGTCGACACAAACGTTTAATGTTATGGCTGATACCGAAACAATAATTCCTTTAGAAAAAGCTGGTCCGGCCATTTTTGTTAGATATGATACTAATTTTGCGATAGGCATTAGGAAAATTGGTATATATCAAATTAATTATTTCATAAATGTTGCTCCATCTGTTGATACTGATTTTGTTTTGAGTGTTAAAAATACCGATGCAAAAATTTTAGGTAGCGAAATTAAATGTGAGGGAAAAGCAAATGTTATATGTAACGCTTATGGTACAGTGATAACTGGACTAATAGAAGATGATGAACTAACATTAGTTATTACTTCTGAACAAACTACAGACTTAATTTTTGATGGTAGTGTAACTGCTAAAATGAGCATTATAAAACTAGATTAAATAGATATGTTGTATTTTATATCTTTTATCTAGTTTTTTGTTTAAGTATTAAATCTTTTTACTATTAAAATGACATCAGAAAACGTTATATTAGCAGTATTAGGATCATTACTAATACCTGTTTTCACTTGAAAAGTTGCTGGTGCAAATACTTCTGTTATTGTTGATCCAGAAAAACACATATCACTTGTTTCTCCTTCTTTTAACTCAAATGTCAAATTATTTATTACAGTTCCTGTTACAGTATTTAATAGAAAAACTTTGGCACCATTGTCGGGTGTAACACCAGAAATTTTTC
Organism: uncultured Mycoplasma sp.; assembly: GCA_964538205.1. Classification (GTDB taxonomy): domain Bacteria; phylum Bacillota_I; class Bacilli_A; order RF39; family UBA660; genus CAG-877. The sequence goes on along the minus strand of CAZIFN010000002.1, from coordinate 7,491 downwards.
CACATAATGTAATTTCATAAATACCTGTTGTTTTTATGTCAATATTGATGCTAGTTGGAACATCAAAAAAACTTGTTGAACTTGGAATGAATATTTTTTCTTTTATTGTTAACGGTCTTGAATCTGTGGCATTTTGGTAGCCGGCATAAATTATTGCATTTAATGATGTGGAACCAGCTCCTGCACCGGTATCTCCTTTTGGACCAGGCTCTCCTTTTGGAATATGAAATGTCAAATGATGAACATTATTTTCAAAGTCATCGGTAACTTCAGCTTCTTCAGTCGAATCTAATGTTTCTGTCTTTTCTATGACTATACTTTCACTTATTCCTTCTAATCCTGCCGGACCTTGATCTCCTTTATCACCTTTTTCTCCTTGTATTCCAGGAATTCCTTGTTCTCCTTTTTCACCGGTATCACCTTTTGGACCCGGTGGACCTTCATTTCCATCTTTTCCTCTTGGAATTTTAAAATTTAGAACTACATTTTCATTAGTTCCAACATTTTCTACTTTTGCAGATATTTCTGGCTCTACGGTTTCAACATTTCCTACAGCAACACTTATATTACCCGGGTCTCCCTTATCTCCTTTTTCTCCTTTTAATCCTTGAACATAACAGAATTTTACCTTTTCTTTATTACTGGATGCTTTTTTATAATTATTGACAACACTATATTTTTGAGCTTTATCATTCATAAAGTTTCTCCTCTCATTTATATTATATTAAACGAGAAGTTTTTTTATTTTATGAATGTAAATAAGTATTTAGGTACTTTTAATTATATTTTCTTAATATCAGTATACATTCTTGCATGATAGTTATTTTTATTATAAAACTTAATTGCATTTTCGTTATAAGCAAAGACATCAACTAAAATATATTCACAACCTATACTTTTAAAATACTCTTCCATTTTAGTTAATAGATTTTGACCAAGTCCCTTACTTCTAACTTTTTTACTAACGATCAATTCTGTTACTTCTCCTCTTTTAGGACATTTATAATCTAAATAATCATACTCTTCATAAGGCGGTATACAGCCCATAATTAATCCTACTGCCTTATTATTTTCAATAGCCAAGTAACATTTTCCACTATAATTATTTACTTCTTCTAAATCTAAAATTGCCATTTTCTCTCTATAATCTTGATGTAATTGATCTAAATTGTCTTTATCAATAGATATAATATACTCTTCAAGTTCTACAAGTAAGTCTTTTACATCTTCAATATATTTTTCATTATATTCTATTATTTCCATATGTTCTCCTAATTTTATCTTCCATATTTGAGATTGTTTTAAATTTCTATTCCTCTGATTGCTAGTGCTTCATCTATATGGCTGCGACATTTTTCAAAGCTTGCTTTTGTTTTCTCATTTATTTTTTCTACTTTATTTTGATCTTCTTTATTTGTTGATGCAAATAATAATATATTTTTAAATCCTTCATAGCTTGCCTCAACTAATTTATCTTCATCTGAAGCTAATTCTTCAAATATATCTTTTTCACTATTTCCATTAAAATGATTTTTGTATAAATCGACGTCTCCTGAAAGTTGTGATTTAATTCTTATAGCTCGTAATCCTAATAAATTATCAGACTCTTCGGCAATAACTGATAAGGCTTTATAGCTATCTGTTTCTGTGTTTTTTCCTGTTATTATATTCATTATTTCTCTTTCATCTAAAGAATTAAAGCCTTCTTCCATTCCTACTCTTTTTTCAGTTATTAATTTTTTTATTACTTTTCCAGTTTCATCGGTGGATAACTTGTAGAATGATTCTATTAATCCGTTTCTTGAATATAATATATCTCCTTTTATATATTCAGAGTTCTTGTATGATTTAAGTGCATGGGAAAACTCATGTACAAGTGTCCTAACATTTGATTCTTTTTCAAAGTCACCGTCTCTTAAAATTATATATCTTGATACTGAATCTATTATATATTCTTCATCTTTGTAGATTATTTTAGGCACATTAGAAACTACTCCTGATGCTACCATTAAATCATCTTTTTTAACAATTTCTTCATCAGATACTTCATCAATTTTACTTACAGTGTCATATACTGTTTCGTCTTCATTACATATGTATATATTAGTATTATTTAGTGTTTCTAAAATTAAATCTTGATATTCTTGACCATAGTATATGATTGATGAGGGTATTACTTTTTCTAACGCTTCTGAAAGAGATTCGCTATATCCTTTTGAAAGTGCTAATTTTTTAATATAATTACTCACATTATCACCTCTATAATTATTATATCATTTATTCTTGCATTCTGCCATTGTACTAAATTAACATAGCAAAAGACAAATTAAAATTTGTCGCAAAATCACTACGTCATAAATAAAGGTCTCTTTTTATTCTCCATAGGTTTAAATTTCGATAGTTGCTACCGCACTCATTTTATTTACTATTAATTTATCATACTTTCTTTTGCAAGAAATACTTTTTTTAGTTTTTTGTATGTCTTATATTATAAATACACAAAAATTATTAATTTTGTGTATTTTTGTTAAAATTTTATATATTTTTATACAATATATTGTATCTTTAGGTTAACTTTCTTCTACTTTTTTATATACATCTGTTGTTTCATCAACGATATGTTGCAATATTAGACTTTTTTTATTGTACTTTCTATTGAGTGATGATTGGCACATATTCCTAATGAGAAATTTGTTTTTTTGAACTATAACTATTATCTAGTTCAAATTCTTGTTTTACTCCATCTTTGAAATAAAAATAATTTCTTGTTCCTATTATTTTTACATTAGTACCATCTATATATATTGTATCTTCTTCTGGAATAGCATAAACATCTCCATTTTTTAAACTAAAGTCTATAATTGTCTTTGTATATTTTTCTATTATTGCTTGGTTTTCTTCGACAGTTAATTTAGATTTTAAATTTATATAGTGTGGAAATATTGAAATTCCTGATAATACATTAAACCCTTTAGTATTTGTTAATTTAACATCATTAGAATCCATACTTGAAATTATATCAATGTCTTTTCCAAAAACAACTGCACCAGCACTACATCCTACAACAATACCATTATTTTGAATGTATTCTTGAATTTTATCAAATGCACCAGTTTCTTTTAATCCTTTTAATAATTTATATGTGTTTCCACCTCCAATAAAAACCGCTGAATATTCATTTAAATTTTTAGAAGTTAAATCTTCAAAGGATCTTGCCATATCTAATCCTGGTACTGATACATTTATAATTTGCTGACTAAACCATTCGTAGCAACTATCATATGGATGTTCAACTTCATCCATAGCTAATGGTACATATAATATTGGCTTATCATGGTCAATTATTTCGTTTAATTTAATCATTGTCGGAATCAATTGTTCTGTACTTCCACCACCATTTAATAGTAATCGCATATTATCACCTCTAGAATTATTATATTTTATATTTTGTATTTTACCGTCAATTATTTCCAAAAAAGAATATTAACAGTCAAATTATCTGTACTTTTTTTATTTATATCAATCCAATAATTGGCTATTATTTTAAATATTCAAATATTTCAGTTGGATATATTTTTAATTCTCCATTTATAAATTTATCTATATCAATCCATGTTGCATCAACTTCACAGTTATCATCAATTACATGATATTCTTCTTTATAATCTGAATCATTTATATCAACGTTGTAAAACAATATTAATTCATGTGCTTTTTTTCCATTATAGGTGAATATATTTTCGGAAATTCCAACAAATTCACCTACACTAATATCTATATTAAGTTCTTCTTTAAATTCTCTTTTTAGAGCCTCTTTACTATTTTCTAAAAATTCAATACCTCCACCTATACTTCTATAGAATATTTCATTTTTAGTTTTATCATATCCTTTACTAACTAAAATTTTATTGCCTTTTTTTACTATTCCAAGCACAACAGGTCTTATTTCCTTAAATTTATCCATATCTAAATTTTTTTCTCCTCTATAAATTGCTATTGATTTTGTATTAATTATATCATGTATAATGTTGTGCATAAAGATTTCAAAGGTAAAAATTTGTTTTCTTTTCCATTAACCTTTCCTGCTTCAAATCTGTATATATTGTTTTATAATAATCTATTTGCTTTATTATTTCTGTATTTATTATATAAACTATATATAAAGTTATAGTAATTTTCTTTATGTAAATTATATGTCCTTATAATTTTGTTTGCTATATTATAGGCATTTTCAAAATCTTCTTCAGTAATTAGTCCGTGTTCATATGCTTCTTTCAATTCTTCTTCATCCATTATTGTTGGTTCATGGCCATTAGGAATACAGACATCTAATTTCATATCAACAAAATATGGGTTTTCTGGATTACTAAAATCATTAGTTCGTGTAATATCAAAATAACTTTCTATTAAATTATCTTGATCATCAAACATAACAGTTAGCCAATAATTTTCTTCTTTAGGAGCAAATATTAAATTCTTATAGTTGTTATCTGCTATTGTAACCTTACCAGTTGGTGAATCAACTGATAAAGGAGATTCTACTAGTTGCATATCTAAATAACAAACTTTTCCTTCAAAAAATTCATTTTTTTCATCTTCAACTATAACTTCTTTTTTAGTAATTCTTTTCCAGTCGTTTCTTTTTAAATCTCTAAATCCAAAAGTAATACTATTATCTTTTAATTTTATTCTAGTAAGATATTCTTCATCTGTTTCTCCAACTATAAAAGCTCCACATCCTAATTGAACTTTTAATGAAGCAGGATTATTTTTACGAACAGATAAATATATTTCATCTTCTTTTATTAGTTCTTTGCATTTTTCAATTGCCAAAAGAAGTCCTTGCTTTGCATAGCCTTTACCTCTATACTCAGGCAATATTTCATATCCTATATGACCTGCTCCTTTTCTTAAGAAATCATTTAAATAATGTCTTATTTTAAATAATCCAACTATCTTCTTATCATCCCATAAAAAGAAATAAGTATCAGGAACATATCCATCAGGCAACTCTAAACCCTCCGAATTTTTTAATAATTTAGGAATTACTTTGTTTACAAATTCATCCTTTGTAACGTTATGATATTTATTTTCAAATCCATTTTCTTGTGCTGGAATGGACGTTATCGCTTTATATTCTTCTTCAATATCTTCAAAATTTATCTTTTTTAAATAAAGCATACTATCAACTCCTACATATATTATTTACTTATATAAAAAATGTCCACATTTAAATTGTTGTCTATATCCTTATTTTATAATGCTTTCCACAACATTGTTTATATTTTTTCCAAGAACCATATATTTTTTAATTTGATGTCATTTAGTAGCACAAATTAGCATTTTATCCTTTAAATTCGCACTTTTATACACTCGGCTATACTCGGTTACACTTCGCTTCACGAGCAGAACGTATCCAAAAACGCATCTAATCTTTTATTTTAATAATTTTGTTTTCTTTATCATTTGATAATGAAAATCTGTTTCCTCATTTAATATAAACCCTAATTTTTCGTATAACTTTTTAACCGGATTAGATTTAAAACATTGAAGATGTATATCTTGTTCTTTATGTAATTCTAAAATATCTTTTAATACCTGTGTTCCTATACCTTTACCTTGATATTCAGGAATAATGCATATATTCCCTATTTCATAGTTTCCATCTTCTAGTTCTTGTCCATTATAAAAACCTATGTTTTTACCATTCAGTTGAATTATCCAAGCATCATTTGATACACTATTTATAAATTTATCAAATAAATTTCTTTGAACCTGTTCGTTCCATTCTCCCCAATTTTCTTCAACGTATTTTTTATATGCTTGTTTTTTTGTTTGATATATAAACTCTTTAAAATTATGGTGTTCATTATCTATATATGGACGCATATTATATTTTATACTTTTAACTTTTTTGTTTGACTTTGGAAATTTTTCCATACGATAAATTCCTTCATCATCAACAATATTACCATGCTCTTTAAAATCCCATCCGAAATGTTTGTAAAATTCTACTGCTGTTATACTAGAAGGTATTTCAACTCTATCTGCTCTTAAATAATATTCATCTTTTTCTAAAGTTTCTATAATAAATCTTCCTAACCCTTTTCCTTTATATTTTGGATCTCTAAATATCGTAAAAAAAGAACTTTCTGTTAAACTATCCCAATATGGACCAATCATTCCTACTCCGACAATTTTATTATTATCTAAAAATGTATAGCAGTGGAAACTTTTTGCTCTTTTTCTGATTGTTTCCTCATTTTGCTGTTTTATTAAATGATTAATAGATTCAATCGAATAATCACAAACGTTCTCTGTTAAAATGTCTTTTTTTATAACCTCACATATATCTTTTTCATCACCAATTATAAATCTACGAGCTTCCATTTTTTATCTCACTTTCCTATATTTAATCTGCAATTATTATTTGTTTCCAATTTTTAATAATTCTTCACGTTCTAACTCTTTTATAGATTTTTTTGGAGTTGGTAACGTTTCAGGCATATTACCGCCTAATTCCTCAATTGCTTTTCTAACTGTTTTTCCTACATTGTAATGAGTTATACAAGCATCCTCCTCATTATCAACATTATCTTTTTTTAATTTTGCTTCTGTCTGAGTTATTCGGAAAAGATTAGCACCCAATTCTTCACTGCCCATATAATCAAGAATATCTTCATTTTCTTTTATTTTTTTTCTTATTGCAATTTGCTTAGCTGTTTCCCCATTATATAAGCCTTTATATCCAAAGTTATTAAACTTTCCAAAATTTTCTACACCAGCTTCTTTAGCAGTCTTAAATAGATATTTGTTTTTATTGTTTACAAGAATTCTAGTATATAACCTTTTTTCATCTTCAGATAATTTAGAATACTCTAATTCCGTTATTTCTTGCTTTCTGGTTTGAATAGCAAAGTAAGTTTGTCCTAGTGCAACTGATTTTTTTCTGGGATTTGCATTTTGCACAATTAAATAACAAGCATATCTTGATAAATGATAGTCTATAACATTTTGTATATTCCCTTTTCCACCAACTATCGGTTTCCTGAATTCAGGAAAGTGATCACTAACATTATTATTACTAGTTTCACAAGCTATCATTGCTTTTTTTATAGCTTTATGAAAATTTTCCCATTTACTATACTCTAGTAAAAGCATTAATTCTCTGGCTTCCCAGTATTCATTCCCAAGTTCATCAAAATGTTTTACACTTTCAAATGTTTTTTCATTATATTCTTCTATGTTCATTTAAACCTCCAGTTCTATAATTTCAATAAATCTTTTTACACAATTATTATAACAAAATTGTCTATCTAAATCCACATTTTTCACGAACATATATTCTGTTTTTGCTTTTACATTTTTTGGATAAATATAATTTATTTTATATCACATAGAAATTTATTTTGAATTGTTTTATAAAATGTTATTGTAGTATCACTATTTTTATCATAATCTATAGAACATTCTGCAAATATATCAGTAATT
>CAZIFN010000001.1:0-70749 GCA_964538205.1 uncultured Mycoplasma sp. | reverse complement strand
TTTAAAATATGTCATTATATTATATGATTTTTTTGTAAAAAACCGAAACTCAAATAATTAACTTCTTTTTTTTTGACTTTGGTTATGATATACTAATTTCATATAGTAGGTGGTAGTATGAAAGATGTTAAAAGAAAGTTAAGTGTTTTTTTAATTGTTTTAGGTATTTTTTGTATAGTAGGTAGTTCGTGTTATTTTGGTTCAAATATAATGAATTATAGGTCGGGGGGGGTACATTTTATCGTGAAGTTACTGATGACAATGCACTGAGAATGTATTTTATTTCGGCAACTAATGTTAATTTTCAAGCTGCTTCTGGGGACTGTATTCTTTTAGAAAAACGTGATTCTAATGGAAAATATCATTATGGTCTTATTGATACTGGTAATTCTGGAGATTCTAATGATTCTTATGTAAAAGGGTTGGATGTTAAAATTAAGAATTTTTTGACGGAACATATGAAAGGAAAAGCAGAAACAGTTAAATCTTATAATGGTGCTACTGGTGAAACTGTTGATAAGTATGTCTTGGACTTTTTAATTATTACTCATAATGATCAGGATCATATTGGTAATGCTGCAGTTATTGTTGATGATTTTAAATTTAAATCTGTTTATTTGAAAGATATGAAATATGAGGTTTATCTTTCTACTAATAATGCAATTAATTATACGTCTTCTGTTCTTTATGGAAAACTTGTTGCTAAAATTATTGATCAAAACGATCGTGATACTTTGAAGACTGTAATTTATGGCTTGGATGATTTTGATAAATATGATGATAGTAAAGATTTTTGTACATTAGATATAAATGCTAGTACTAATAAAAATAAAATTGATGATGCATCGTTGAATGCTTTTGCTAAGACCCCAGCTTTATGTAGATTGTTAGTATATTATAATTCTTCTTCTGTTTATGATGAAAATAATAATGTTTCTTTTTGGTTACAATTAATGAGAAATATTGAAAAGGGTGTTGATTATATACCTTTTTCTGAAATGAATAGTCGAAGTATTGACTTTGGAGGAGCAACAATAGATTTGTTTGGGCTACTTGATAATGAATTACTTACTAGGGAATATTTGACTGAGTCTCAATATTTGAAATATCAAACTGAATGTCCTTACTATCCATATTGGCCTGATTATTATGATAAGACTGGTAATACGCTTCATAGTTCTTATATAAATGAAAATTATAGTTCTGATAGTAAATTTTATCATTATTCTAATTATTATGCTAAATATGATGTATACGATTCTGATATAGGCAAAGTTCCAACACATTCTGGACCAATAACTAGAACTGCAGATAATATATATTATCCTACACAAATTAATGAAAATGTTAGATCAATTAGTGTTTTAATTTCAGTTGGATCAAAAAAAGCTGTTATGGCTGGTGATCTTATGAATTATGTAAGATATGCATATGATACAAGTAGTCCAGAAAATTATTTAGAAAATAATTTTGTTTATTGTGGTTATGAAGACGCATTAGCTTCTGCTATTGCTAAAAAAATAGGTTCTTCAGATATTACTTCTTCTAATCCTCTTAATATAGATTTTGTTAAAATGAGTCATCATGGATATTGGTACTCTAATACATTAAATTATATGAATAAACTTAGACCTAGATATAGTATTACTACTCGTAATGGTAATAATGAAAATGTTTCTGATTTATCAAAAAAATTGGCTAATGGCTTAGAAATCACTGCTACTCAAGATGGAAAATCAACTTCTACTTTGCTTTATCCTTATGGTGGAAAGGGCATGACTTATAATTATGGTTTTTCACATTGGTATTCTATAGATGATAAAAGTTCTATGGTTGTTAGAATGGATGAAGCTGGTGTAAGTGTTTATCCTGAATCTTATAATTATATTACTGTAAAAGAAAAACCTAATAAATTAGAATATTTTGTTGGTGAAAGTATTGATTCTTCTGGGCTCGTATTAAATGCAATTTTTGATTGGCATTACGGTGAAGCTAATGAAGGTAAAACTACGACAGTTGGTGTTGTTGAATCTGGATATACAATTACTCCTTCTTCTTTTGCTGAAGCTGGTACTAAGGAAGTTACTGTGCAATTTGGTGAAGCTTCTACTACTTATTCTGTTAATGTTTATAATGAGGCAAAAATTGGAACTTGTTCTAATTTAACTTATACTGGGTCAAATCAAACACTGGCTTCTGGTGGTACTGGAGTTAGTTATCAAAGTAATTCTGGAAATAATGTAGGCGATTATGAGATTGTTGCACTCCCTAATTCTGGTTATAAATTTAAAGATGGTTCAACAGCAAAAAGTATTACTTGTTCAATAAAACAAGCTAGTCCTACTGTTGAATTGAGCAAAAAGTCCGGAACTGTTTATATTGGTAATACTTTAGAATTTAGTGTTGATTTAAATGATGATATTACATATTCTGTTGTTTCTAGTAATAGTAATGTAGCCACTGCTACTAAATCTGGTAATAAGGTAATAGTAAAAGGCATTGGTGCAGGAACTGCTAATATTAGTATTATAACTGATTCTACTAATAACTATAAGTCAGTTACTAAATTTTTTGAAGTAAATGTTTCACGTGCTGATATATCAAGTATAAGTATTAGTAAAAGTCCTAATAAAGTTGATTATTATGTAGGAGATAATTTAGATGTTACTGGCATGAAAGTGTATGCAAAATATGATGATGGTAGTGAGACTGAGATTCTTAATTATGAATATACACCAAAGGTACTTAGTGAGTCTGGAACAACTACTGTTACAGTTACATATTCAGGTAAAAGTACTACATTTACTGTTAATGTTAAGAAAGTAGAGTTAGAAAGTATTTCAATTAATACAATGCCAACAAAAACTAGTTATTATGTAGGCGATAGTTTGGATACTTCAGGCTTATCTTTGAAATTGAAGTATAATAATGGTAGTGAAAAGACTATTAATTCTGGATTTACAGTTGACGTTTCAAAATTAAATACGTCTGGACAACAGGTTGTAACTGTTACATATTCAGGTAAGAGTGCAACGTTTACTGTTAATGTTAAGAAAGTAGAGTTAGAGAGTATTTCAATTAATACAATGCCAAAGAAAACAAGTTATTATGTAGGAGATAGTTTGGATACTTCTGGTTTGTCATTGAAGTTAAAATATAATAATAGTAGTGAAAATACTGTTACTTCTGGATTTACAGTTGATGTTTCAAAATTAAATACGTCTGGACAACAGGTTGTAACTGTTACATATTCAGGTAAGAGTACTACGTTTACTGTTACAGTTGAAGAATTAAATGCTACTGGTATAAGTATTAAAAGCAAGCCAAAGAAATTAGATTATTATGAAGGTGACAGTTTAGATGTTACTGGTCTTGAAATATTAGCTAGTTATAATAATGGCAGTACAAAGGTTATTACATCTTCATATGAATATACACCTAAAGTACTTAATGCTTCTGGAACAACTACTGTTACAGTTACATATTCAGGTAAGAGTGCTACATTTACTGTTACTGTTAAGAAAGTAGAGTTAGAGAGTATTTCAATTAATACGTTGCCAGGGAAAACTAATTATTATGTAGGAGATAGTTTGGATACTTCTGGCTTGTCTTTGAAATTGAAGTATAATAATGGTAGTGAAAAGACTATTAATTCTGGATTTACAGTTGACGTTTCAAAATTAAATACGTCTGGACAACAGGTTGTAACTGTTACATATTCAGGTAAGAGTGCAACGTTTACTGTTAATGTTAAGAAAGTAGAGTTAGAGAGTATTTCAATTAATACAATGCCAAAGAAAACAAGTTATTATGTAGGAGATAGTTTGGATACTTCTGGTTTGTCATTGAAGTTAAAATATAATAATAGTAGTGAAAATACTGTTACTTCTGGATTTACAGTTGATGTTTCAAAATTAAATACGTCTGGACAACAGGTTGTAACTGTTACATATTCAGGTAAGAGTGCAACGTTTACTGTTAATGTTAAGAAAGTAGAGTTAGAGAGTATTTCAATTAATACAATGCCAAAGAAAACAAGTTATTATGTAGGAGATAGTTTGGATACTTCTGGTTTGTCATTGAAGTTAAAATATAATAATAGTAGTGAAAATACTGTTACTTCTGGATTTACAGTTGATGTTTCAAAATTAAATACGTCTGGACAACAGGTTGTAACTGTTACATATTCAGGTAAGAGTACTACGTTTACTGTTACAGTTGAAGAATTAAATGCTACTGGTATAAGTATTAAAAGCAAGCCAAAGAAATTAGATTATTATGAAGGTGACAGTTTAGATGTTACTGGTCTTGAAATATTAGCTAGTTATAATAATGGCAGTACAAAGGTTATTACATCTTCATATGAATATACACCTAAAGTACTTAATGCTTCTGGAACAACTACTGTCACAGTTACATATTCAGGTAAGAGTGCTACATTTACTGTTAATGTTGGTAAGTTGGAACTTGTTGGAATTGTTCTTAATACTTCTAAAGTTAAGACAGATTATTATGAAGGTGATAATTTAGATGTTACTGGTCTTGAAATAATTGCAACTTATAGTGATTCTAGTAAAAAAACAATAAATGAAGGTTTTGAATATACGCCTAAGGTATTAACTGCTGTAGGTAGTCAGGATGTTGAAATTGCTTATGGAAATAAGAAAAGTAGTTATAAAGTTAATGTCAAAAAGGTTGAATTAGAGAGTATTAATGTTAAAACTAGTCCTAATAAATTGAAATATTATGTTGGTGATACTTTATCTTTAGATGGTCTTGTTATTGAGGGTGTTAATAATAATGGCACCAAGACTATAATAGATAAGGGTTATACATGTGATACTGTAAATTTGAATTCTGTTGGTACTAAGACTGTTACTATTAAATACGGTTCGTTAAAAACTACTTTTGATATTAGTGTTGAAGCAGTTGAATTAGAATCTATAAGCATTAAGGAGAATGCTAATTCTGTTAACTATTATAAGGGAGATAAGTTTGATTCTACTGGCTTAGTTATTTCGTTAAATTATAATAATGGAAAAATAGAAAATATAAGTAAAGGTTTTACTACTTCTATTAGTAATGGTACTATACTAAATGATGTTGGTTCGATTGATGTTTTAGTTTCTTATAAAGGCTTTACTACTTCTTATAATATATTAGTTGAAGATATAGTTGTTGATAATGTGATTATAAAACAGCTTCCTGATAAGATTAATTATGTAAAAGGTGATAAGTTTGATTCAACAGGATTAGTTTTAACTGTTATTAATAATAATTTGTCTAAATTGGATGTTTCTACGGCTTTAAATTTATCAATAAGTGATGGAACTATACTTAATGATGTTGGTACTAAAAAAGTTAGTGTTGATTATGAGGGACATATTTTAACTTTTGATATTAATATAAAAGAAGTAAAGTCTATAGAAGTTAAGGATGGAATGTATAAAGGAAGTACTTTTGTTGGTGATAAGTTTAATTTAAATAACATAATTCTTTATGTTGAGTATACTGATGGTACTTTTGAAGAAATAAATTCTGGATTTGATACTAGTGTTGAAAATGGTAGTACATTTAATAGAATTGGTGAACAAACTATCAAGCTAAGTTATGGTGGTATTAGTACTGATTTATCTATTAATGTAACGGAAAAAAGTATTGATAATCCAAATACTGGTATAAGGGTATTAATTGATATAGTGTTAATTGTACTTATTATAGGCCATGGTACGTTTACTTATAATAAAAAGTTAAATAGTTGATTGTAAAAAAATGTAAATTTATTTAAAAAGTGTTTGACATATATATAATTTTGTTGTAATATATGTTTCGAAAGGAAGAAAACTAATATTTTTATGAGAGTTTTCTTCTTCTTTTTTTTTCCAAAAGGAGTTTAAAATGGGTCAGTATTTTACTAATGATAAGTTACCAAGTAATGTTAGAGAGACAAAATGTATGGTGCTTGGTACTTGGTTTACTTTTTTAACTGATAATGGTGTTTTTTCGAAGAACGGTTTGGATTTTGGCAGTAGACTTCTTCTTGAGTCAATCCCGCTTGAAGAGGTTGGAGGCAAAATTCTTGATTTGGGTTGCGGTTATGGAGTATTTGGTATTGTAATTAGTAAACTTACTTCTGCACATGTGGATATGGTTGATATTAATTTAAGAGCATTGCATTTGGCAAGTAGGAATGCAAAGTTAAATAATGTATCAAATGTTTCTATATTTGAAAGTAATGTTTATGAAAATGTTTCTTTAAAATACTCTTCAATTATTACTAATCCTCCGATAAGGGCTGGTAAAAAAGTGGTCTACAATATAGTGATGAATGCTAAGGATTATCTTGATAAAAATGGTAAGCTTTTCTTGGTTATTCGTAAGGAACAAGGTGCAAAATCGCTAATTGTCGACTTAAAAAAACTATATACTGTTGATGTATTAAAAAAGAGTAAAGGATTTTTTATTATAAAATGTAGTTTATAATTGACTTTTTATTATATTTGTCGATAATATTATTTGCTGATTTTAATTTAGTAAAAAATCTATAGTTATGTTTTAGTTATGTTAGGTGGGTGAAAATAGTGTCATACAAAATTGTAAAATCTGGTGACTATCGAGAAAGAAGAAATTTCTCAAAAATTAGAAATACTTATGAGCTAAAGGACTTATTGGAAGTTCAGAAAAAGTCTTATAAATGGTTTCTAGAAACAGGTATTAAAGAAGTGTTTGAAGATTTATTTCCAGTAGAAAATTTCTCTGGAACTTTATCACTTGAATTTGGTGATTATCATTTTGATGAGCCAAGATATTCTATTAAAGAGAGTAAAGATCGTGAAAGTACTTATGCTGCTCCTTTAAGAGTTGAGGTGCGTTTGTTTAATCGTGAGTCTGGAGAAGTAAAAGAGCAAGAGATTTTTATGGGTGATATGCCTATGATGACAGACTCTGGTACTTTTGTTATTAATGGTGCTGAGCGTGTTATAGTTTCACAATTAGTACGTTCTCCTAGTGTTTATTATAATCGTGAAATTGATAAATCTGGTCGTGAATTAATAACTTCACAAATTATTCCTACACGTGGTACTTGGTTAGAGTATGAAACAGATGCTAGGGATGTTTTATATGTACGTATTGATCGTACTAGAAAAGTAACTTTAACTACTTTGCTTAGGGCATTTGGTTTATCTAATGATGAAGATATTTTAAAAATGTTTGGTGAAGATGAGTACTTAAAGAATACTATTGCTAAGGATTCTACTAAGAATACAGATGAGGCCTTGATTGAAATTTATGAAAAATTAAGACCTGGAGAACCAGTTACTCTTGATTCTTCTAAGAATCAGATTATTACTCGTTTCTTTGATGAATTTAGATATGATTTAGCTAGAGTAGGTCGTTATAAATTTAATCGTAAATTAAATGTTATTGATCGTTTGTTAGATCAAGTATTAGCTGAGGATATTACTAATTCTTCTGAAGTTGTTCTTGAAAAGGGTACAAAGATTACTAAAGCTAATATTGATATATTAAAAGATGCTTTAGCTAATGGATTTGGTTTAACTGAGGTAAAGGTTAATGAGGAATTAGATCAATACAATAAAGTTCAGATAGTTAAAATTCAGAATCCAAATGATAAAAAGAAGAAACTTTTGGTTATAGGTAATGATCAAAGTATTGATGTTAAACGTTTGACTATTTCAGATGTTTATGCTTCTGTTTCATATTATTTAAATTTGTTACAGGGTGTTGGAAATTTTGATGAAATTGATCATTTAGGAAATAGACGTATTCGTCAAGTTGGAGAACTTTTACAAAATCAATTTAGAATTGGTGTTTCTAGAATGGAAAGAGTTGTTCGTGAAAGAATGACTACTCAAGAAATGGAAGAGGTTACTCCAAAGACATTAATTAATATTCGTCCAGTTACTGCTGCTATGAAAGAGTTTTTTGGTAGTTCTCAATTGTCACAGTTTATGGATCAGACAAATCCAATAGCTGAGCTTACTAATAAACGTCGTCTTTCTGCTTTAGGACCAGGTGGTTTATCTCGTGATCGTGCTGGTGTTGAGGTACGTGATGTTAATAGTTCTCACTATGGTAGAATTTGTCCTATTGAATCTCCAGAAGGACCTAATATTGGACTTATTACTTCTTTAGCTAGTTATGCTAAAATTGATGAATATGGATTTATTATGACTCCGTATCGTAAGGTTGTTAATTGTCAGATTACAGACGATGTTTGTTATTTGACTGCTGATGAAGAATTAGATTATATAATTTCTCAATCAACAGTTGAAACTGATGAATCTAATACTATTACAAGTGAACTTGTTAATGCTCGTTTCCGTGGTGAAAATATTTTGGCTAAACCAGAACAAGTTGATTATATTGATGTTAGTCCACAACAAGTTGTTTCTGTTACTACTAGTTGTATACCATTCCTTGAACATGATGATGCTACTCGTGCTTCCATGGGTGCTAACATGCAACGTCAAGCTATGCCTTTGATTAAGACTGAGGCTCCTTATGTTGGTACAGGTGTTGAATTTGTGGCTGCTAAGGATTCTGGTGTTGAAGTAGTTGCTAGAAATGATGGTATTGTTGAATATGTAGATGCTAAGAAAATAGTTGTTAAAACAAAAGAAGGTAAGGATACATATAAATTAGCAAATTTTGAATTAGCTAACTCTAGTATTTGTTCACATCAAAGACCTATTGTTCATGTTGGTGATAAGGTTAAGGCTGATACTACAATACTTGCTGATGGTAATTCTACTGATAAGGGTGAACTTGCTCTTGGTAAAAATATGACGGTAGCATTTATGACTTTTAATGGTTATAACTATGAAGATGCTGTTATTTTAAATGAAAATTTAGTTAAAGATGATAAATATACTTCATTGCATCTTGAAGATTACGAAATGCAATGTCGTGAAACTAAGTTAGGACCTGAAGAAATTACTAGGGATATTCCTAATGTTTCAGAGGAAGCTCGTCGTAACTTAGATGAAAATGGTATTATTACAATTGGTACTGAAGTAAAAGAGGGAGATATTTTAGTAGGTAAAGTTACTCCTAAGGGTATGGCTGAGCTTACTTCTGAGGAAAAATTGTTACATGCTATTTTTGGAGAGAAGACTCGTGAGGTTCGTGATACATCTTTACGTGTTCCTCATGGTGGAGACGGAATTGTTCATGATATTAAAATTTACTCACGTAAGGATAATGATGAGTTACCTGCGGGTGTAAGTAAAGTGATTCGTGTTTATATAATTCAAAAACGTAAAATTCAAGTTGGAGATAAGATGTCTGGAAGACATGGTAATAAAGGTGTTATTTCGCTTATTCTTCCACAAGAAGATATGCCATATTTACCAGATGGTACTCCTGTTGATATTATGTTAAATCCTCAAGGTGTTCCTTCTCGTATGAATTTTGGTCAAATTCTTGAAATACATATGGGTATGGCTTGTAAAAAATTAGGTGTTCATATTGCTACTCCTGTTTTTGATGGAGCTCATATAGATGATATTAAAGATATGATGAAGGAAGCTGGTATGGATGAAGATGGTAAGACTGTTTTATATGATGGTCGTACTGGTGAACCTTTTGATCACAGAATTGCTGTTGGTGTAATGTATATGATTAAATTACATCATATGGTAGATGATAAATTACATGCCCGTTCAACTGGTCCATATTCATTAGTAACACAACAGCCTTTAGGTGGAAAAGCACAATTTGGTGGACAAAGATTTGGTGAAATGGAAGTTTGGGCTTTATATGCTTATGGTGCAGCTCATACTTTACAAGAAATTTTAACTGTTAAGTCTGATGATGTTGTAGGACGTGTTAAAGTTTATGAATCTATAATAAAGGGTCAAGAAATTAATCAAGCTGGAGTTCCAGAGTCATTTAGGGTACTTATGAAAGAGTTCCAAGCACTTGGTCTTGATATTTCAATAATAAATGATGATGGTGAGACTTTACAACTTAAGGAAATAGAAGAAGCAGAGGATAAAGATGATTCTAATACTTCAATGGATGAATTTGAAAATGTACCTGTTGCTGATGTTATTCCATCACCTGATAATGATGAATATACTGATTATGATTCTTCAGAAGATGATGAAAATGAGTTTGAAGATGATTATGAAGATTTTATGAATGAAGAATTTAGTGAAGAAGATTTTGAGGAAGGAGCTGATCTTTAATGATAGAAGTAAATAAGTTTGATGCATTAAAAATTGGTATTGCTTCTCCTGAAAAAATTCGTGAATGGTCTTATGGAGAAGTTAAAAAGCCAGAAACTATTAATTATCGTACACTTAGACCTGAAAGAGATGGTTTGTTTTGTGAAAAAATATTTGGACCTACAAAAGACTTTGAGTGTGCTTGTGGAAAGTATAAAAGAGTTCGTTATAAGAATATAGTTTGTGATAGATGTGGTGTTGAAGTTACTCGTTCTAAAGTTCGTCGTGAACGTATGGGTCATATCGAACTTGCTACTCCAGTTTCACATATTTGGTTTTTTAAAGGTGTGCCTTCTCGTATGGGTCTTGTACTTGATATGAGTCCTAGGGATTTGGAAGAAGTTTTATATTTTGTTAGTTATGTTGTTATTGATAAAGGTAATGCACCTCTAGAAAATAAACAAACTTTATCAGAAAAAGAATATAGAGCTTATTATGAAAAATATGGCACTGGTTTTAGAGTTGGTATGGGTGCTGAGGCAATTAAAGAACTTTTGAAAAACGTTGATTTAAAAAAGGAAATTGATGAGATTTCAAAAGAATTGGAGACTGCACAAGGTCAAAAAAGGACTAGATTATTAAAGCGATTAGATGTTTTAGATGCTTTCTATACTTCTGGTAATAAACCTGAATGGATGATTATGGATTGTATTCCTGTTATACCACCTGAACTTAGACCTATGATTCAACTTGATGGTGGTAGATTTGCTACTAGTGATTTAAATGATTTGTATAGACGTGTAATTAATCGTAATAATCGTTTGAAAAAGCTTATTGATTTAGGTGCTCCTACTATAATTATTCAAAATGAAAAACGTATGTTACAAGAAGCTGTTGATTCATTATTAGATAATGGTCGTCGTGGTAGAAGTGTAACAGGTGCTGGAAATAGACCGTTAAAGTCTTTATCTAGTATGTTAAAAGGTAAACAAGGACGCTTCCGTCAAAATCTATTAGGTAAAAGAGTTGATTACTCTGGACGTTCTGTTATTGTTGTTGGACCAAGTTTAAAAATGTATCAATGTGGTATTCCTAAAGAAATGGCTTTAGAGTTATTTAAGCCACATGTTATACATGGTTTAGTAGAAAAAGATATAGCACATAATATAAAGGCTGCTAAAAGATTAATTGAAAATCAAGATCCTGTTGTATGGGATATTGTTGAGGAAGTTATTAAAGAACATCCAGTTATGTTAAATCGTGCACCTACATTACATAGATTAGGTATTCAAGCTTTTGAGCCAATTCTTGTTGGTGGAAAAGCGATTCGCTTGCATCCATTGGTTTGTACTGCATTTAATGCTGACTTTGATGGTGATCAGATGGCTGTTCATGTTCCTTTATCTGAAGAAGCACAAGCAGAAGCTAGATTATTGATGCTTGGTTCAAATAATATTCTTCATCCTAAATCAGGTGATCCTATTGTTACTCCATCACAAGATATGGTTTTGGGTAATTATTATATAACGATGGAAAAAGCTGGAGAAGTTGGTGAAGGTAGAGTATTTAAAAATACAAATGAGGCTTTAATGGCATATGAACGTAGAGAATTAACTCTTCATACTCGTGTTGCAATACCAGTTGATTCTTTTAAATATAAATTGTTTACAGAGAGTCAAAAAGGTAAATATTTAGTTACTACTGTTGGTAAGATTAAATTTAATGAAATTTTACCGGATTCATTTGCCTTTATAAATGAGCCTACAGAAGATAATATTCAAAATATTACTCCAAATAAATATTTCTTAGATAAAGGAGTTAATATTCCAGAGGCTATAAAAGAAATGCCATTGGTAAGTCCTTTTGCTAAAGGTACATTGGAAAAAATAATTGCTCAAGTGTTTAAGAGATATAAGACAACAGAAACATCAACTATGCTTGATAATCTTAAGGACTTAGGATTTAAGTATTCTACTATTGCGGGTATTACTGTTAGTATGTCTGATGTAGTTACTAGTAAGCATAAAAATGAAGTTGTTTCTGAAAGTCAAAAATTAGTTGATAAAATTAATAAACAATATAAACGTGGTTTAATTACTGATGAAGAAAGATATACTAAGGTTATTGAAACTTGGAATGCTGCTAAAGATAAGGTTCAATCTGAGCTTGAAGAAATAGCTAAGAGTGATGTTGATAATCCGATATTTATGATGATGCATTCTAAAGCACGTGGTAATATTTCAAACTTTACTCAAGTTGCTGGTATGCGTGGTATAATGGCTAAACCAGATGGATCATCAGTAGAAATTCCAGTTCTTTCAAACTTCATTGAAGGTTTGTCTGTTTCTGAATTCTTCTTATCTACTCATGGTACTCGTAAAGGTTTAGCTGATACGGCATTAAAAACAGCTGATTCTGGTTATTTAACTCGTCGTTTAGTTGATGTAAGTCAGGATATGATTGTTCGTGAAGAAGATTGTGGTACTGATCAAGGTGTTGTTGTTCATGATTTTATTAACGAAAAGACTGGTTCTGTGATAGAAAGTTTACGTGATCGTATTGTTGGTAGATATGCTAATAAGAAAATTATTAATCCTGAAACTAAAGAAGTTATCGTTGATAAGCTTCAAATGATTACAGAATCTTTGGCTGATAAGATAATATCTGCTGGTATTAAGGATGTTGAAATACGTACAATTTTAACTTGTGGTACAGTTAATGGAGTGTGTCAAAAATGTTATGGACGTAATCTGGCTACTGGTAATTTAGTTGAAATTGGAGAAGCTGTAGGTGTTATGGCTGCTCAATCAATTGGTGAGCCTGGTACTCAACTTACTATGCGTACATTCCATACTGGTGGTGTTGCTGGTGTTGAAGATATTACTCAAGGTCTTCCTCGTGTTCAAGAATTATTTGAAGCACGTAATCCAAAAGGTAAGGCTACAATTGCTGAAATTGATGGTACCGTAAGTAAGATTAAAGAAGATCATGGTAAATATAAGATTAGTATTACAAATAAATTGGAAACCAAAGAGCATGTTACTAATTATGGTGCTAAGTTATGTGTTGATAAAGGTAGTGTTGTTTCTTGTGGTGATAAGCTTACTGAAGGTGCAATTAGTCCTAAAGAATTGCTTGCAGTAACTGATCCTATTACTACTCAAGAATATATCTTAAAAGAAGTTCAAAATACATATCGTTCTCAAGGTGTTGATATTTCTGATAAACATATTGAAATTATAGCAAGACGTATGATTTCTAAGATTAGAATTGTTGAATCTGGTGATACTACTTTCTTGCCAGGTAGTTTGGTTAATTTCCGTGAATTTACTGATGGTAATAGAGATACTGTTATTAAAGGTAAAAAACCAGCAAGAGGTATTCCTATATTACTTGGCATTACAAAAGCTGCTCTTGAAACAGATTCGTTCTTGTCAGCTGCTTCTTTCCAAGAGACAACTCGTATTTTAACTGATGCTGCTATTAAAGGAAAGGTTGATCCATTGTCTGGATTAAAAGAAAATGTAATTATTGGTAAACTTATTCCAGCTGGTACTGGTAGTAAGTCATATAGAGACGTTGATTATGAATTGAAGACAGAATTTATGGATGATGAACCTTTAGAAAAATTAGAAGATCAATTTATGGAGTAAAATTGCAGACTTGTGTCTGCTTTTTTATTTGAAAAATTATTTTTTAATGGTATAATCCTTATAAAGGATGGTAGATATAGTGGATTTTGAGCGTAAACATATTATGATAGGTTTAATTATTTTTGCTATTGTTTATAGTGTATTGGTTTTCTTTGCTTTAAAGACTGAATATGCTGTTACTATTATAATTGTATTTTCTATTTTATTAATGATTGGCTTGATGATAGCAGAAGCGATTGAAAGACGTATTAAGGGTGATCCTGATAAGAATAAAAAGGATATTAATTTTCCTTATTTTGTTGGATTAGCGGCTATGCTTGCGGCGTTTCTTTCTTGCTTATTATTAACTATTAATAGTATATCTTTTAAGATAAATGGTGTTCCAACAATTGCAACCATTTATGATATTAATAAAAAAGTAGAATATAAGACTTATTATGATAGTGATGATAATGCATATGAAAAAGAAGAAGAACATTGTAGTGTATATATTAAATATGAGGCTTTAGGTAATGAGTATGATACTAAATTAGATGTTAGTGATTGTAAAATGAAAAAGGGTCAAAAAGTGAAAATATATTATGATAAAGATGATCCTAGTAGTTATGCTAGTGATTCTAGTCCTATTCTGTTGTTTTCAACTTTATTTACTGGTTTTATACTGGGTGTGTTTTTATTTATGACATATAAAGATTTATTTATGAAGAAAAAAGGTAAGAGAAAATCTAAGAAAAAGAAAAAAGTATAAATCTGGTATTTTATTAAAGATTTTATGTATAAGAAGTGAATTTTGCTTCTTTTTTAATACTTGAAAATTTTTATGCTTGTGTTTATAATTAGTTTATAGTAGTAAGGAGTTGTTAGTGTGAACGTTTTTTTGTTTAGTTTTACGCCAGGGTCTATTGTGGTATGGATTTTGATATTGTCATTTGTATTATATTATTTGTTAGGAAGATATTATTTTTTTGAAAAGATTGGTGATGAAGGGTGGAAAGGTTTAATTCCTGTTTATTCTGAGTATTTATATTTTAAAAAGGCTAAAGTTAATCCTTGGTTTGCTGTTTTTTTATTACTTATGTTTATTTTCTTTACTGGGTTATCAGTTTTATGTTCTTCTTCTATGACTTGTGTTGGTTTATGTTCTTTTTTTCAAATAGTTAGTGTGATCTTTTATGTTATGATTTCTTGGAAAGTTAATTATTATATTAGTAGAAAGTTTAAACATAATTATATGACTGCTTTTTGTTTAACTTTTATGCCTTTTATTGCTTTTCCTTATATTGGTTTAAGTGAAAATTATAAATGGAGTAGATTTACTAAAGTTGATTATGGCGTTTTGTCTTGTGACTTTTATAGTAGAAAGATTTCTTTTGGTGAAATGTGTTTAACTAGTGTATTTATTGCTTTTTGTTTTATGATTTTATTTTATATTTTTATTTATGTTTTTGTATTAGATTTACCTAAAGAGTTTTTACTTAGTATTATATGGAATCCAAAATTTATTATATTCTTTTCTATAGTTTTGGCAGTTGTTGCTTTGATTTGGTCTTTTATTAATTATTATGGTAATTTGTTGATTAATAAAAAACAAAAGTAAATATTTAGTTATATATTTGAAAAAATATCATATTATATTATAAATATGGTTGACTTTGCATTAACTTAGTGTTATATTATTTTTGCTGATTAAATATCTTTGCTTTTGGGCAAAGTTTTATTTAAAGGGTAAAATGATACACCTGGATATGTGTAAAGAAAGGAGATATATTTTATGCCTACAATTAACCAATTAGTTCATAAAAATCGTAAGGATAAGGTTAGAAAGAGTAAAGCGCCTGTTCTTGGAGTTGGAATTAATACTATTCAAAAGAAAACTACTGATGTTCATTCACCTCAAAAACGTGGAGTTTGTACTCGTGTTGGTACAAAAACACCTAAAAAACCTAACTCAGCATTACGTAAATATGCTCGTGTTCGTTTGTCAAATGGTAAGGAAGTAGATACTTATATACCTGGAATTGGACATAATTTACAAGAACATAGTGTTGTATTAATTCGTGGTGGTCGTGTTAAGGACTTAATCGGTGTTCGTTATCATATTATTCGTGGTACTTTAGATACTGCTGGTGTTAAGGATCGTAAGCAAGGACGTAGTAAATACGGTGCTAAGAGACCTAAGTAAAATTAAATTTGAAGGGAGGAAATTAAAATGCGTAAGAGACGTGCAGTAAAGAGAGATATTTTACCAGATCCAATATATAAGTCAAAAGTAGTTGCTAAACTAATTAATACTATTATGTTAGATGGTAAAAAAGGAACAGCTCAAACAATAGTTTATGAAGCATTTGATCAAGTTAAGGCAAAGTCTGGAAAAGATCCAATTGAAGTATTTAATGCTGCAATGGAGAACATTAAGCCAGCTCTTGAGGTTAAAAGTCGCCGTGTTGGTGGTTCTAATTATCAAGTGCCTATAGAAGTTACACCTGCGAGAAGTCAAGCTTTAGCTTTAAGATGGCTAACTAAGTATTCTCGTGAACGTGGTGGAAAAGGAATGGCTGATAATTTAGCTAATGAAATTTTAGATGCATCTAATGGAACAGGTGCAGCAGTTAAAAAACGTGAAGATACTCATAGAATGGCTGAGGCTAATAAAGCTTTTGCTCATTATAGATGGTAGGAAAGGGTAAGTTATGGCAAGAGATACGTCTTTAGAGAAGACAAGAAATTTTGGAATTATGGCTCATATTGATGCAGGTAAAACAACTTGCTCTGAGAGAATCTTATTCCATACTGGAGTTACCCATAAGATTGGTGAAACTCATGATGGTGAATCTCAAATGGACTGGATGGCACAAGAGCAAGAACGTGGTATTACTATCACATCTGCTGCTACCACAGCTTATTGGAAAAATCATCGTCTAAATATTATTGATACTCCTGGTCACGTAGACTTCACTATTGAAGTTTCTCGTTCTCTTCGTGTATTAGATGGTGCTGTTGCATTAATTGATGCACAAGCAGGAGTAGAACCACAAACTGAAACAGTTTGGAGACAAGCATCTGAATTTAAAGTTCCTAGAATTATTTTCGCAAATAAAATGGACAAAATGGGTGCTAATTTTGAATATAGTTTAAAAACGATAAAAGATCGTTTGGGTGTTAATGCAAAGCCTATTGAATGGCCAATTGGTGCTGAGGATCAATTTACTGGAGTTATTGATTTAGTTACTATGAAGGCTTATCATTATGATGGAGAACAAGCAGAGAATGCTCAAGAGATTGAAATTCCAGCTGATTTAGCAGATGTTGCTTCAGAAAAAAGAGCTGAATTAATTGATGCTGTTGCTGAATATGATGAAGAAATGATGATGACTTATCTTGATGGTGGAGAAGTTAGTGTTGAAATGATCAAGAAGGCTATTAGAAATGGCTGTTTAGCAGCTGAGTTTTTCCCAGTTATGTGTGGAACAGCATTAGGAAATAAAGGTGTTAAGTTATTACTTGATGCAGTAATTGATTATTTACCAAGTCCTTTAGATATTGAAGAGGTAAAAGGAACAGACTTGGATGGTAATGATGCTACTCGTAAACCTAGTGATAATGAACCTTTTGCTGCTTTAGCATTTAAGGTTATGACTGATCCATTTGTAGGACGTTTAACATTCTTCAGAGTTTATTCTGGTCATTTATCTTCTGGTAGTTATGTGTTAAATTCAACTAAGGATAGTAAAGAAAGAGTTGGACGTATTTTACAAATGCATGCTAATAATCGTAAGGAAATAACTGATGTATATACTGGTGATATAGCTGCTGCTGTAGGATTAAAGAATACTACTACTGGTGATACTTTATGTGATGAGAAGAAACCTATTATTCTTGAAAGCTTAGTTGTTCCAGAGCCGGTTATCCAATTGGCTGTTGAACCTAAGTCAAAAGCTGATCAAGAAAAAATGTCTTTAGCTTTACAAAAATTAGCTGAAGAAGATCCAACATTTAAAGTTCATACTGATCATGAAACTGGACAAACTGTTATTGCTGGTATGGGTGAATTACATCTTGATGTATTGGTTGATCGTATGAAACGTGAATTTAATGTGGAAGCTAATGTTGGTGCTCCACAAGTTGCTTATCGTGAAACAATTAAAGGTAGTGCTGAATGTGAAGGTAAGTATATTAAACAATCTGGTGGACGTGGACAATATGGTCATGTCTGGGTTAAATTTGAGCCAAATCCTGATAAAGGATATGAATTTGTTGATCAAATCGTTGGTGGAGTTGTTCCTCGTGAATATATTCCAGTTGTTGATAAAGGATTACAAGAAGCACTACAAACTGGTGTTCTTGCAGGATATCCTATGATTGATGTAAAATGTACATTATTTGATGGATCTTATCATGATGTAGACTCTAATGAAATGGCTTTCAAAATAGCAGCTAGCTTTGCTTTGAAAGAAGCTAAAAATAAATGTAATCCTGTATTACTTGAGCCAATTATGAAGGTTGATGTTACTACTCCAGAAGAATATTTTGGTAATGTAATGGGAGATCTTACTTCTCGTCGTGGTAAACCTTTAGGTCAAGAAGCTCAAGGGAATGCTATTAAGTTAAGTGCTATGGTTCCATTATCAGAAATGTTTGGTTATGCTACTAACTTACGTTCTAATACTCAAGGTAGAGCAACATTCGTAATGTTCCCAGATCATTATGAAGAGGTTCCAAAAAATATTTCAGAAGAAATTATTAAAAAGAGTGGAAATTAATTAATTTAGTATCAAAATAGTTGAAAAAACTTCAATTATTAGATAAAATATATGTTGTATAAATAAGGAGGAAAAATTAATATGGCAAAAGAAAAATTCGATCGTTCAAAACCACATGTTAACATTGGTACAATTGGACACGTAGATCATGGTAAAACTACTTTAACTGCTGCTATTACTAAGTGTTTAGCTGGTAAAAACGGTAATCAAGCTGTTGATTTTGCTAACATCGATAAGGCACCAGAAGAAAGAGAACGTGGTATCACTATTAATACTGCACATGTTGAATATAGTACTGATAAGAGACATTATGCACACGTAGACTGCCCAGGACATGCTGATTATGTTAAAAACATGATTACAGGTGCAGCTCAAATGGATGGAGCAATTCTAGTTATTGCTGCTACAGATGGTCCTATGGCACAAACTCGTGAACATATCTTACTTGCTCGTCAAGTTGGAGTACCTAAAATGGTAGTATTCATGAATAAGTGTGATATGGTAGATGATGCTGAATTATTAGATTTAGTAGAAATGGAAATTCGTGACTTATTAAGTGAATATGGATATGAGGGAGATGATACTCCAATTATTCGTGGTTCAGCTCTTAAGGCTCTTGAAGGAGATGCTGACTGGGTTGGAAAAATTGATGAATTAATGGATGCAGTTGATTCTTGGATCCCAACTCCAGAAAGAGATAACGATAAACCTTTCTTAATGAGTATTGAAGATGTATTCACTATCACTGGACGTGGTACTGTTGTTACTGGTCGTGTTGAACGTGGACAATTAAAGCTTAATGATGAAGTTGAAATCGTAGGTATTAAGGAAACTAAGAAAACTGTTGTTACTGGAATTGAAATGTTCCGTAAGCAATTAGATTACGCTGAAGCTGGAGATAATGCTGGTGTATTATTACGTGGTATTTCTCGTGAAGAAGTTGAACGTGGACAAGTTCTTGCTAAACCAGGAAGTGTTACACCTCATCATAAATTTAAGGCTACAGTTTATGTATTAAGTAAAGAAGAAGGCGGACGTCATACTCCATTCTTTACAAATTATCGTCCTCAATTCTATTTTAGAACTACAGACGTTACAGGTGTAATCAATCTACCAGAAGGTGTTGAAATGGTTATGCCAGGAGATAACATTAATATTGAGGTTGAATTAATTCATCCAATTGCACTTGAACAAGGTACTAAATTCTCAATTCGTGAAGGTGGACGTACTGTTGGTGCTGGTAATGTTACTGAAATTATTGATTAATAATTGTATATAAAAAGCATTTCCTTTTTGGTAATGCTTTTTTATGTTAAAAAAAACAAGATCATTAATTAGTTTGATCTTGTTTTTTAAAATATTATTATTTGTTTTTATTAAAGTTTTTATATAAATTGTAAGTGAAGTTATTTAAAACTAAATCAAATTCGCCTATATATTCTGTTACAACTGTATTAAATCCTAATTTCATTTCATTTAGTCCTGAGTATGGATTTTTTGCTGTAAATTCTCCTACTACTGCATTCATATTTAAGTATTTTAAACCAGCACTATTATAATCGGTTATTAATTTCCATTTTATTAAATAACTTGCATTTAGAGATGAAAATTTTTCATTATATCCATCAGTTATTATGTAGGCTGCATTATCATATTTAATTATTAGTGCTCCACCTATTGTTATTCCATTTGGATGTTTTTTTAATAGTTCTGTAGCAAGTAACATGTTGTTTTTATAT
This sequence comes from uncultured Mycoplasma sp., assembly GCA_964538205.1. Lineage (GTDB taxonomy): Bacteria > Bacillota_I > Bacilli_A > RF39 > UBA660 > CAG-877. The sequence goes on along the minus strand of CAZIFN010000001.1, from coordinate 50,404 downwards.
GTACTTACTAATTTATCTGATTCCATTTTCTTGTTTAGTAAATTTTGTCTTTCTCTATCGTTTGGATCATATTGTTGAATGCTATCTGCTAATTGTTCATTATTTAATAATTCGTTTTCATACATTTTTCTACTGTTTATTATAAATAATTCTGTATTTATTTTTGCGTAATATACATCTACATTGTCATTAAAATTGTTAATTAAGGTTTCATAATATTTAAATGGTTTTTTATCTTTTCTTTTGATAAATTCATAAAGAATTTTAATGTTTTTTGTTGTATCTTTTTCTACTTCAATTCCAATATTTGTTGCTTTTCTTATTTTGTTTCTTGTTCTTTTATCAAAATTGTCAAATAAGGTGTCTGCATCTTTATTTAATAATACTAAGGCTTCCCATCTTGGTTTTTCGTTTTCGAAAAAAAGATTTTTTCCTTTATATTCAAATTTTGCTGTAGCGAGGTTTTCTAGTATGATATTTTCTTGATTGTTCATATTTATTAAATTTCCGTCATTACTATGAACACTTATTGGAATGTATGGGTCCATTCTTAATAACATAAATCCTTGTTTTCCTAGAGAATTTTTTAAACATTCTGCTAATTCTTTTACTCTATTTGAATCGGAGAAGTCAAATAATATTCCTCTTGGTGCATATGCTATTTTATTAGACATAAATACTTCTTTATAGATAATCATAGTTGCACCAATTAAAGAATTTGTTCTATCAACAAATCCAAAATAGTGTACTTTATAGCCTAATTTTAACATAGAATTGCCATAATAAGATGTTTGATAATAATTTCTATATCTATGATTATTAGCAAATTTATTGAATTGTTCTTGTCTTAATGTTACTAATTTCATATATTCCCTCTCCATCTTTTATTTATTATAGCATATATTAAAACTTTTTATCAATAATTTATAGTAGTTAAAAGATATTTTTAGTAGTATAATAATATTGGTGATATGATGTTTAAAAACAAAAAAATATTGATATTGGGATTTGCTCGATCTGGTTATCAAGCAGCTAAGGTTTTGGCAGAAAGAGGTAATGAAATTATTTTAAATGACGGAAAAAGTGAAGAGAAATTTGATAAAAATCAAGTTGAAGAGTTACGTAGTCTTAAAGTTAATTTAATACTTGGTGAACATCCTGATAATTTACTTGATAATTCTTTTGATTATTTAATTAAAAATCCTGGTGTTGCTATTGATCATAAATATGTACTTAAGGCTAGGGAACTTGGTATTGAAGTTATTAATGAAGTTGAGATGGCATATAGGTTGTTACCTGATGATATAAAAATTATAGGTATTACTGGTACTAATGGAAAAACTACAACTACTTCACTTACATATGAAATTATGAAAAAGGCTTATGGTGATAAAGTTCATTTAGCTGGTAATATAGGTTTTCCTTTATGTAGTGTCTTAAATGATTTAAAATCAGGAGATATAATAGTTATGGAAGTGTCTTGTCAACAATTAGAAAATTTGGATACTTTTAAACCGAATGTTGCTTTAATGACTAATTTAAGTCCTGCACATGTTGATTTTTTTAAGACTTATGAAAATTATAAAATAGTTAAGTCTAAATTATTTAAAAATCAAGATAATAGAGATGTTGCGATATTAAATATAGATAATGATGATGTTATTGATGTTAATAAGAATATAAAGTCTATGGTTAAGTATTTTTCTAGTAGTAAAGAAATTAATGGTTGTTATATAAAAGATGATAGTATATATTATTATGATGAAAAAGTTATAAATATTGATAGGATTTTTATAGCTGGTAAGCATAATTTAGAAAATTGTATGTCTGCTATTATGATAGTTAAAGAGTTTAATGTTTCAAATGATATTATAGAAGATGTTATTTCTAATTTTAAGGGTGTTGAACATAGACTTGAATATGTTGATACTGTTTTAGGAAGATTATTTTATAATGATACAGAGGCGACTAATATTAAGTGTACACAGATAGCTTTATCTTCTTTTAATAAACCTATTGTTTTAATACTTGGTGGTTTAGAACGTGGACAAGATTTTTATGAGCTTAAGCCTTATATGAATTATGTAAAGGGTATTGTTGGTATTGGTCAATGTAGAGATAGAGTATTAGATTTTGGTAAAGATTTAAAGATACCAACATATATTTATGAACATTTAAGTGATGGATTTGATAAATGTATAGAAATATCTGAACCTGGAGATGTTGTGCTACTTAGTCCTGCATCTGCTTCTTGGGATCAGTATAAAGAATGTGAAGAGAGAGGAAAAGAATTTAAGAATAAATTGGAGGAATTGAGAAATGAAAATTAAAAATGTAAGAGCTAGAGAAGTTTTGGATTCAAGAGGTAATCCTACTGTTGAGGTTGATGTTATTCTTGAAAATGGTGTTTTAGGTAGGGCAATAGTTCCATCTGGTGCATCTACTGGAGAAAGAGAAGCTTTAGAAATGCGTGATGGTGACTTTAGGTATAATGGTAAAGGTGTTTTGAATGCTGTTAATAATGTTAATACGGTTATTCGGGATAAAGTAATTGGTATGGATGCTAGTGATCAAGAGTTAATTGATAGAACTATGATTGATTTGGATGGTACTTCAACTAAATCAAATCTTGGTGCTAATGCTATACTTGGTGTTAGTATGGCTTGTTTACGTGCTAGTGCTATTAGTGCAAAAAAGCCTTTATATGAGTATGTTGGTACTGGTAAGACTTTACCTTATCCTATGATGAACATTATTAATGGTGGAGCTCATGCTGACAATAATTTGGATTTTCAAGAGTTTATGATAATTCCGCAGCAAGATTCAGTTCGTGAAAGAATTCGTGCTGGTTCGGAAGTGTTTCATGCTTTGAAGAAAGTTTTAAAGGATAGAGGATATTTTACTGGTGTTGGTGATGAAGGTGGTTTTGCTCCTAATTTAACTTCTAATAAAGAGGGTTTTGAACTTATCTTAGAAGCAATTAAGACTGCTGGATATGAGCCTTATAAGGATGTAAAATTAGCTATTGATGTAGCTGCCTCAGAATTTTATAAAGATGGTTTTTATTATGTTGATGGTAAAAACTTAACTACTGATCAGCTAATTGATTTTTATGAAGATTTAGTTAATACTTATCCTATTGTTTCTATTGAAGATCCAGTAGATGAAAATGACTGGGTTGGATTTAGAAAAATTACTGAGCGACTAGGTGATAAAATTCAACTTGTTGGTGATGATTTATTTGTAACTAATAAGGAATGTCTACAAACTGGAATTGATAATCATGCTGGTAATGCAATTTTGCTTAAAGTTAATCAGATTGGTACTATAACAGAGACATTAGAAACTATAAAGTTAGCTAAAGAAAATGGTTACAAAACAATTGTTTCTCATCGTTCTGGAGAAACTGAAGATACTACTATTGCTGATTTGGCTGTTGGCCTTGATTTAGGGCAAATAAAAACTGGGTCAATGTCTAGAACTGATAGAATATGTAAATATAATCAATTGATGAGAATAGAAGAAGAACTTAATTAATTATTGTTGACTTTTTATTGAATAAATAATAGAATATTATCAGTTTTAAATTTATAGGAAAGAACATGATTATATTAGCTCTTATGTTTAGTGAATTAAGGTCAGTGAAAACTTAGTGATAATCTAATATGATTCCTATCTTTCTTGATGAAGTTTTACTTCCGGTGGGAACATCGTTAAAAATTAAAGTTAAATAAAGGATGGTACCGTGCTTTTGCACTCCTTGTAGGTGTCATTCTTTTTGTTTTAAGGAGGGATTATATGAAATTAAGTAAAAGCTATTTTTTTACTTTGCGTGAAGACGTGAAGGATGAAGACAGTAGGTCTGGTAATTTGTTGGTTCGTTCTGGTATGATAAAGAAAGCTGGTTCTGGTATATATATTTTTTTGCCGCTAGGTCTTAGAGTTTTAAATAAAATTCGTTATATTGTTAAAGATGAAATGGATAAGGCTGGAGCACAGGAGGTATTAATGCCTTCTTTAATACCAAGAGATGTGTATGAGACTTGTGGAAGGGTTGATGCTTTTGGTAAAGATATGTTTAATTTAAATGATCGATATGAAAAGCCTTATGTACTTGGACCTACTCATGAAGAGTTATTTACAATTGTTGCAAAAAGTATGGTACAAAGTTATAAAGATTTACCTTTTACTTTATATCAACAGGCTGATAAATTTAGGGATGAAACTAGACCGAGATTTGGTCTTATTAGAGTTAGAGAATTTATTATGAAAGATGCATATTCTTTTGATAGAGATGAAGCTGGTCTTGATGAAAGCTATATGGTGATGAAAAGAGCATATAATAATATTTATGATAGACTTGGTCTTGATTATAGAATTGTTAAGGCGGATACAGGTGCTATGGGCGGAACTTTATCTGAGGAGTATCAAGCTATTACTGATATAGGTGAGGATACTTTGGTTTTATGTGATAGTTGTGATTATGCAGTTAATATGGAGGTTGCTTGTAATACTATTGTTCCTTGTGATGAAAAAGAGAGAAAAATGGAATTGGTTGAAACACCTCATAAGGAAACTATTGAGGATGTTTGTAAGTATTTGAATCATGATGTTAAAAAATCTGTTAAAGCTTTACTTATGAATGTTTCAGGAGAGTTAGTTGCCTTCTTTATTAGAGGAGATAGGGAACTTAATGAGCACAAAGTTTGTAAGTTGCTTGGTGTTAGTGAAGTTTTATTTGCTGATGATGAGTTAATTAATAAGAGTAATGCAGTTTCTGGTTATACTGGTCCTGTTGGATTAAATTGTAAAGTTATAGTAGATAGAGAAATTCTTACTATGAAAAATTTCTGTTCTGGTGCTAATAAAGAAGGATATCACTATATAAATGTTAATGTTTCAGATATTAAATATGATATGGTAGCAGATATCAGTAATGTTGTAGAGGGTGATGTTTGTCCATGTTGTACTGGTAAATTATATTTTAAAAAGGGAATTGAAGTAGGTAATTTATTTAAACTTGGTACTAAGTATGCAGAGAAGCTTGGTTTAACTTATTTGGATGAAAATAATAAAGAACAGATTGTTACCATGGGTTCTTATGGTATTGGTATTGGAAGAATTTTAGCTTCTGTTGTTGAACAAAATAATGATGAAAATGGTATTATTTTTCCTGAGAAAGTAGCTCCATATAAAGTTTCTATTATTATTGTTAATATGAAGGACGAATTACAAGTTGAAATGGCTAATAAATTATATGATAAGTTGATTAGTTTTGGCATAGAAGTATTATTAGATGATAGAGATTTAAGAGCTGGTGTTAAGTTTAAAGATACTGATTTAATAGGTATTCCTTATAGAATTGTTGTTGGTAAGGGTATTTCTTCTGGTTTGGTTGAATATAAAAAGAGAACAGATTCTGATAGTATTAATTTAAGTATAGATGATGTTTTAGAAATGTTTAATGATAAATAATATTAATGTTTTTTCTTTTGAAAAGATTAACGTTTTATCTTATATTGGTATAAAAGTTGGAAGTTTTGATAGGACTGCAGTAAAAAAAATTCTTCATTAGTTGCAACTGGATAATTTTTATGATATTATATGTATTGTTAAAACGGAGGTGTTTTATGGAAACGGTACTTTTAATTATTTCCATTTTATTAATTATTATAGTTTTACTTCAAGCTGGTAAGGCTGAAAGTGCAGCTCAAATTTTGTCTGGAAGTAATTCTGATTTGTTTTCTAAGAGAAAAGAACGTGGTTCGGAACTTGTTATTAGTAGAATTACTTTAGTTTTGGGACTTAGTTTCTTTATTATTTGTTTAGTTTCTATGTTTATTTAAATAATTAATTTGGCATGTAGTATTCTATATGTCTTTTTTTTTTGAAAATTATGCAGTATAATAGTGATAAGATGAATAAGAAGGTGATTTTGTGAGAGATGATATTTTAAATATATTAAGAAATAGTGATAAAGCACTTGATATATATGAATTACAGGACTTTTTAGGACTTAAGAATGTAGATGAGGTTAAGAGACTTAGTGAAGAACTTAGAAGACTTACTGATGAAGTTATAGTATATCATTCTAATAAAGATAAGTATATGATGCTTGAAAATAGCCATTTAAGAAAAGGAATAATGAGGACTAATAAAAAAGGTTTTGGTTTTGTTGAAGTTGAAAATATGGATGATGATATCTATGTTGCTTTAGAAAATATGAATGGTGCTATTCATGATGATATTGTTTTAGTTGAAATTACTAGTAAAAAGAATTTAGATAGATTAGAGGGAAGAATTCTAAAAATAGTTAAAAGACAGGTTCAAAGATATATAGGAGAAATAACTTTTGATGAAAAGGGAAAAGGACATATTAAATTAGATGATAATAAGATAAAACTTAATATTGAAATTCCTAAAGATAAAAGTCTTAATGCTGTTGATGGTCATAAAGTTATTGTTGAATTAGTAAAAAGACTTAATAATAATTTAAGATATGAGGGAAAAGTCTTAGAAATCATTGGTCATAAAAATGATCCTGGGGTGGATATTTTATCAATTATTTATAAATATAATATTAATACTGTTTTTCCTGATGATGTTAAAGAAGAAGTCTCTAATATTAATATGGAAGTTTTACCTGAAGAAATGAAGGGTAGAAGAGACTTACGTGATGAAATGATATTTACTATTGATGGAGATGATACTAAAGATATAGATGATGCGATTTCAATAGAAAAGTTTGCTAATGGGCATTATAAGCTTGGTGTTCATATTGCTGATGTTAGTTATTATGTTAAAGAAGGAAGTCCTTTAGATAATGAAGCAATGGATAGAGGTACAAGTGTTTATTTGGTAGATCGAGTTATTCCAATGTTGCCTCATGAACTTTCTAATGGAATTTGTTCTTTAAATCCTAATGTTGATCGTTTGGCTATTTCTTGTGTTATGGAATTTGATAGCTTTGGTAGACAAATTGATTATGAAATATTTCCGAGTGTTATTAATTCTAAAATTCAGATGACTTATAAGAAAGTTAATAGTATTTTGGAGAAGAATGTTATTCCTTCTGGTTATGAAAAATATGCTGATACATTAAAGATTATGGCTGAATTAGCTAGTATTCTTAGAAAGGCTAAAGTTAAAAGAGGATATATTAATTTTGATATAGATGAGGCTAAGATATTAGTAGATGGGAATTGTAAGCCTACAGAGATAACTGTACGTGAACGTGGAGTTGGAGAAAATTTAATAGAAGATTTTATGATTGCTGCTAATGAATGTGTGGCTACGCATATTTATTTTATGAATTTACCATTTGTTTATCGTGTTCATGAAGTTCCGAAGGAAGAAAAAATTCGTAACTTTTTAGGGTTTGTTAGTAATCTTGGTTATCAAGTTCCTGGTGATATTAAAGATACTAAACCTACTACTATGCAGAAGATTTTAAAGGCACTTGAGGATAAGCCAGAATATAAGATTCTTTCTAGCTTATTATTAAGATGTATGCAAAAAGCAGTTTATAGACCTGAAAATTTAGGACATTATGGTTTGGCAAGTTCTTGTTATACACATTTTACTTCTCCTATTCGTCGTTATCCTGATACTACTGTGCATCGCTTGTTAAGAACATATTTATTTGATAATAAAATCGATAATAGTACTATTCATAAATGGGAAGAGAAACTTGTTTATATTGCTGAACATTCTTCTGATAGAGAAAGAGCTTCTGTTGATTGTGAGAGAGAAGTTGAAGATATGAAAATGGCTGAATATATGGAGGAGCATATTGGTGAAGAATATGATGGTATGATTTCTTCTGTTACTAGTTTTGGAATGTTTGTAGAGCTAGATAATTTAGTAGAGGGATTAGTTCCTTTACGTGATATGGACGATTTCTTTGTGTTTGATGAAGATAGAATGACTTTAACAGGAGAGCGTAGTCATATAAGATATACCATTGGTGAAAGAGTACGTGTTAAAGTTGTTAGAGCTTCTAAAGAAGATAAGATAATAGATTTTGAAGTTGTTAAAAAGATTTAGTTTTTACTTTTAAAATAATAAATATATTTAATAAAGTTGTTTATATTGATGAAGTTAATTATAAAATAATTGTAAATTTAAAATATTCTGAATTATATAGGGATATAATGAAAGGGTGGTTATATGGAAATAATTAATCGTAAAGCAAAATTTGATTATTTTATTAAAGAGGAATATGAAGCGGGTATTGTTTTAACTGGTACTGAAATTAAAGCAGTTAGAAATGGTTCTTGTAATATTAAAGATTGTTATGGAATAATAAAAAATGGTGAAGTATTTCTTTTAAATATGTACATTGGTCAATATAAAGAAGGTAATATATTTAATCATGAGGAGACTAGAAGTAGAAAATTATTACTTCATAAGAAGGAAATAAAAAAACTAATGCAAGCTGTAGAAGTTAAAGGATTAACTTTAGTTCCTATTAAGTTGTATTTTAAAGATAATAAATTAAAAGTTCTTTTAGGTGTTTGTCTTGGTAAAAAGTCATTTGATAAGCGTGAAACAATAAAAGAAAGAGATATTAAAAGGGAAATGCAAAAGAATATTAAATGTGTTTAATTAAATATTTTGTATTTATAATACATTTAGTAGAATAAAAGAGAACTGTCTTAGTTCTCTTTTTGATAATTTTTTATAAAATATTCATATAATTCATTACATTTATCTTTGTCCATATCTTTTTTATTTTCAAACGGATATGGTATATTCATAGAAATGTATTTTTCTCTTCCAAGGCGATGAAATGGTAAAAAGTCAACTTTTTCTATGTTTTTTATTTTTTTTAGATATTCAATTAAACTATTAATGTATTCTTTACTATCTGTTAGTTCTGGTACTATTACTTGTCTTATCCAGACTTTTTTATTTAATTTATTTAATTCTTGTATAAAGTTTTCTACTTCATTTATGTCTTTTCCAGTTAATTCTTTATATAGATCTTTATTTGTATGTTTTATGTCTAATATTACTAAATCTATATTTTTAAGTATTTCTTGATAGTTACCATTGCCTACTCCAGCTGTATCAATGGCGATGTTTATGTTTTCTTTTTTTAGTAGTTTTGATAGTTCAATTATAAATTTGTCATTTAATAATGGTTCACCACCAGAGAATGTTACGCCACCTGTATCTTTGAAATAAGGTTTACATCTTATTATTTTATGGAATACTTCATTTATGGTATAATTATTTTCTTTTTTTGTGAACATTTCTGGATTATGACAATATTTACATCTTAATTTACATCCTGTAAAAAATATTACAACTCTTATGCCAGGACCATCTACTAGTCCAAATGTTTCTATCGAATCAATGCTTGTTTTCATTTTTATATTTTTTCGTGAAAGGTTCTTTCTATTACTTCTTTTTGTTGTTTTTTTGTTAGTCTATTAAAATGAACAGAATAACCTGATACTCGTATTGTGAGTAAAGGGTATTTTTCTGGATTGTTCATGGCATCTATTAGAGTTTCTTTATTTAATACATTTACATTTAGATGATGTGCTCCTTGTATAAAATAACCATCCATTAAATTGATAAGATTTTCAATTTGCTGATTTTTATCCATTCCTAATGCACTTGGTACGATGGTAAATGTATTTGATATTCCATCTTTACAACATCTTTCATATGGAAGCTTTGCTACAGAATTAAGGGATGCTATGGCACCTGTTGTATCTCTTCCATGCATTGGATTAGCTCCGGGTGCAAAGGCAACACCTGATTTTCTTCCGTCTGGAGTGGCACCTGTTTTTTCTCCATATACTATGTTTGAAGTTATTGTTAATACAGATAGTGTTTGTTCAGCATTACGATATGAAGGGTGTTTTTTTAATTCTGTTGAAAATTTGTTAACTATTTCAATTGCTATGTCATCTACTCGGTCGTCATCATTACCATATTTTGGAAAGTCACCTTCTATTTCAAAATCTATGCATATTCCATCTTTATTACGTATTGGTTTTACTTTGGCATATTTTATAGCTGAGAGTGAATCGGCTACTACTGATAAGCCGGCAACTCCATATGCCATGTATCTATGAACATTACTATCATGTAGAGCCATTTGTCCTGCTTCATAAGCATATTTATCGTGCATATAGTGAATTATATTCATAGCATTTGAATATATTTCGGCTACTTTTTCTAATGTTTTGAAATATGCTTGTTTAACTTTTTTGTAGTCAAGATATTCATCAGTCATTAATTCTATATTTTCAAGTACTTTTGTTTTTTTGATTTCATCTATACCACCATTTATAGAATAGAGTAGTGCTTTTGCTAGATTACATCTTGCTCCAAAGAATTGCATGTCTTTTCCTAATCTCATTGCAGATACACAGCAAGCAATAGCATAGTCACTACCATATATTTCTCGCATTAGATCATCGTTTTCGTATTGTATAGCATCTGTTTCTATAGACATTTTTGCACAGTATTTTTTGAAACTTTTAGGTAATTTTTCATCCCATAGTATTGTTAAATTTGGTTCTGGTGCAGGTCCTAGATTAGTTAATGTGTGAATAAGGCGATAAGATGTTTTTGTTACTAGGTGTTCTTTGTTGTTTAACATACCAGCAATACTACAAGTTACCCAGGTAGGATCTCCTGAAAATAAGGTATCATAATCTGGAGTTCGTAAATGTCTTACTAATCTTAATTTGATTACAAATTGATCTATTAATTCTTGTGCTTTTTTTTCTGTTAAAATACCATCTTTTATATCTTTTTCTATATATATATCAAAGAAGGCATCAACTCTTCCTAAACTCATCGCAGCTCCATTATTTTCTTTTATTGCTGCTAGGTATCCAAAATATGTCCATTGAATTGCTTCTTTTGCATTTTTTGCTGGTTTAGATATATTATATCCATATGACTTTGCCATATCTTTTATTTCATCTAGAGCTCGATATTGTTCTGCAATTTCTTCTCGTAACTGAATTAATTCATTTGTCATAGGACCAGTTAGATTATTCCAGTCTTTTTCTTTTTGTTCTTTTAGATAATCGATTCCATATAGAGCAATTCTTCGATAGTCACCAATTATTCTTCCTCGTCCATATGCATCTGGTAGTCCTGTTAATAGTCCTACATGTCTTGCTTTTCTTATTTCTTCTGTATATGCGTCAAATACACCTGAATTGTGTGTTTTTCGGAACTCATTAAAGTATTTATCAACAGTTTGATCTAATTTATAATTATAAGCGTCTAATTCTTGATATACCATACGTATACCTCCGTATGGGTTTATTATTCTTTTTAATGGTGCATCAGTCTGTAGTCCTACAATTATATTATCTTCTTTGCAAATGTATCCTGGTTTAAATGAATTTATTCCAGACATATGTTTTGTATCTATTGATAAAACATGTTTTTTTAATTCTTTTTTTAGTAATTTTTGACATGTATCCCAGATGTTTTTTGTTTTATTACTTGGTGTTGCGAGAAAGTTTTCATCACCGTCATATTTTGTGTAATTTGTTTTAATAAAATTACTTACATCTATTGTTTCTGTCCATTTTCCTTCTTTAAATTTTTTCCATGTTTCCATATTATCACCATCCTATTTGTAGTATATCATATTTATTCTTTTTTTATTAGCTTGCTTTTCAAAATTCTATGTCTTTACACTGGCTTTTTTAGGTGTTTTATGTTATAATATGAATGCATGGGGCTGATTTGGTTTCGACGGGAATATTAGAGCATAGATGGCAAGTCGAATGTCCACGTTACGGGCACAAAAAAATAAATGCAAAAAATTTAAAAAATGCAGTTGCTAACATGTTTGGTACTCGCCAAGCTGTTGCTTTTGCCTAATAATAATATAGGTCTGCGCTTTCTTTAATTATTACCTATGTAATTATAGAAGGTTCATTTTAATAGGTTATTTCTATCTTTTTCCTGGGAGATAGAAAGAAATTTAAGGATAGTGTATTATCTTGGTCGTTAATTACTTGGATAATATATGAAATTAATTAGTTAACTAAGCTTGTAGAAGTTTATGTAGCTGTATTTTCGGACAGGAGTTCGATTCTCCTCAGCTCCACCAGTGATGAATTGCTCGAACCATTTTGGTTCGTTTTTAATTTATGTTAATAAATGTTTTGACTTTGTGGAATAATTTTACAAAAAATATGTTGACAAATAAAAAAAGCTTGCTAAAAAAAAAAAAAAAGTTACACTTGTTATAAGATAGGAGGTGTTTACTATGAATAATAATATGCAGAATATGAATCAAGGTGCTATGCAATATCCTAATCAACAATTTAATACTAATCTTAATCAGCCAAAAAAGCCTAAAAGAAAAATTTTAACTATAATTATTGTTTGTATAGTAGGATTGATTGTATTAGCTCTTGTTTTAGTTTTATCTGTTTCTGCTACTTCTAATAAACTTGTATGTAAATATTCTGAAGGTGGTATTACTATTATGTATGATGATGATGGTATAGTTGGATTTTTGACAGAAAATATGACTTATGATTTAGAAGGACAACAAGAATATGCTAAGCAAGTTGGTATTGATAATTATTTAGATGAATTTAGTGAATGGTTTGAGACAAATACTGATGGTTCGTGTTCAATAGAAGAAAAATAGTGGTTTTTAATTTATTTTGATTTAAAATGTACAGTTATTTTAAATATGTACATTTTTTTGTTTATATTTATTTTTTTTGTTCAGAATATTATTGAGGAGGAGATTTATATGAATGGACAATATGCAGAAGTTCCTAATAATATTTTAACAGGAAAAGATTTAGATTATTTGACTGATATGTTTCAATGGAATTATGGTTCTTTAAAATGTGTTAATGATTCTTTAAGTAATGTTAATGATAAGGAAATCATTGATATTATGGAGAGAGCATGTGAATTATTTGATGATAATTTAAATACAGTTTTAGATATTTTGGGAGGTATTAGTTATGAATAATAAAATATGTAATAAAAAAGTAGAAGTGCCTGAGGGAATTTCTTTAAACGATAAGGACTATATTAATTCTTTATTATCTACTTTGAAAGATATGGAAAAAAATTATGTTTTAGCTATGACTGAAGCTAGTAGTGAAAAGTTATATCAATTTCATAAAGAAGTATTTTTAAAAATTGCTTCATTACAAAGAGATGTTTTTGAATTGATGTTTAGAAAAGGTTGGTATTGTTTAGAAAAATTAGATTTAGAAAAGATTAATGAAAAGTATCAAATGTTAGATAATGAGTATACTAAAATTGTGGAGTGATTTTGACAATATTTGGTAAGAGTGCTATAATAACAAACCTCAGGGGGAAATATTATGAATATTACTTTTAAAGCTTTCAGAAGGTTTTTTGTATCTTTTTTAGCTTTAGTTATAATGATGCTTTGTATATATACCTTTTGTTATAAAGAAATTTATAATAGTATTACTATTGATACTGTTAATACTCCTATTGTTGAGTATGGTAATGCTAATTATGATTTGGATAAATTAATTAATGGTGTTGATGGAAAAATTATTTCTGTTAAGCAAGATATTGCTACTGATGAAATTGGAAAGCAGGAATTAATTCTTATTGTTTCTAAAGGCATTATTTCTAGGGAAATACCTGTTTCTATAGAGGTTAAAGATAGTGTATCTCCTGAAATTTCTGTTAAAGATGAGATAATTGTTCTTGAACAGGGTCAAGATTATGATCTTATTAATAATATTGAAAATGTTTATGATTCTGTTGATGGATATATTAATTATATTGATAGTTCTTTAGTTACTGATGATCTTGTTGATTATTATACTGTTTATAGTGATTATGATTATAATGTTCCTGGTGAGTATGATGTTAATATTTGTGCTGTTGATAAGAATGGAAATTCTTCTAATGCAACTTACGGTATAGTTGTTAATGAACGAATTATAGGTCAGCAGGCTGTTGATATTGCATATTCGTTGTTGGGAAGTGCTTATTCTTATGGTGGCTATGGACCTTATAGTTTTGATTGTTCTGGTTTCGTACAATACGTTTATAAACAGCTTGGATATTCTATTAGTAGGAGTTCTAGCACACAATTATATGATGGAATTTCTGTAAGTTATGATGATGCTTTACCTGGTGATATTTTGAATTTTGGTTATGCTGATGGTACGTCTACACATTCTGCTTTATATGTTGGAAATGGTAAAATGATTCATGCTGCAAATCCTTCTTCTGGTGTTATTTTGAGTAATGTAGATTCGTGGATTACAGGTTCCGGTACTGTTATTATTGGTGTTAGAAGAATAAAGTAAAATTGTATAATTTCTTGTATATTTTGGATGCTTTTGCAAATGATATATATAGGAGGGATATAATGGAAACAGTACAAAAAATATTATTGGTTATTACTATTATTGGTGCTATTAATTGGGGATTAATTGGACTTTTAGATTTTAATTTAGTAGAAACAATACTTGGTGTTGATAGTTTATTTACTAATATTATTTATGTTTTAGTTGGTGTATCTGGTATATTTAATATTGGTATTTTATTTAATCATATTGAAACTACAAAATAAGGCGAATACGTCTTTTTTTTGTTTATAAGTAATTTTTACTTTGCCTTGATAAATCTGGCCTATAATGTTATTATATATTATAAGAGGGTGGCATTTTGAAAAGCATATTAGCGTTTTTTAGAGATACTTTAATTGGTGATTTGTATGTTGCTGTTTCTTTTGTGTGCACTATTTTGATTTGTATATGTATACATTTATTATTAAAAAGAAATAAATTACAAAGAAAGCAGAAACAATTAGAAGATGCTTCAAAAGTTGTTATTGTTGATCCATCTGGAAGTAATAAGCGTGTTGAGGTTAATTTTGCTTTAAATAATACTAATTCGGAACAATTAGTCAGTGAACCTTTGAGTGTTACTAGTGTTTTGGCTGCTCAAGATATATATAATGATGGTGCTGATAGTTCTTTAATAAATGATGATACTTCTCTAAAAGAAACTGTGTCAAGTAATAAAAAAGTAGGTACGCCTATTCTTATTAATCCTATGGAGGTTGCGGAGGTTTCTTCTACATTGAATGTTCTTGGAGTAACAAGTGAACAAAAAAGTGCTATTTCAAAGAATAGTGCTGCAGACTCTTTAAATAGTGTAGAAAATAATGAGGTAATTTGATTATTAGATTTTGTGGAACTTTACTATTTAAAAAAAATTATGTATACTAGAAGAGTATTTTGAAGGAGACGATGTGATGACAATAACTATGACAGATATTATATCTATACTAAGAAAGGTTGTTGATATTTCTTTAGTATGGTTGGTTTTTTATTTAATTTTGAAAAATATTAAGAATAATGTGAAATTGTCTTTATTATTTAAGGGTGTTGCTTTTGTAATAATTTTAAAGATTGTGAGTGATATATTTGGTTTTACAACTATTGGTGTTTTACTTGAATATATAATACAGTGGGGACCTATTGCATTAATTGTAATATTTCAACCAGAGATTAGAACTATTTTGGAACAGCTTGGTAGAAGTCAATTGTTAGGTAGACATAAGGTTTTGACTGTTGATGAAAGAGAAAGAATGGTTTATGAACTAATTAATGCTATTGATTATTTACGAAAAGAAAGAATTGGAGCTTTAATTGTAATAGAGCGTGATATTAGTTTAGGAAACTATATTGATAAAGCAAAAAAATTGTATGCAGATTTATCTAGTGATTTATTGATTGCTATATTTTATGAAGGAAATCCTTTACATGATGGTGGCGTTATTATTCAAGGTGATAGAATTACATGTGCAGGTGCTGTTTTTCCAACTAGTAGTAGTCAAAAAATTAATAAAAGACTTGGAACTAGGCATAGAGCGGCACTTGGCTTAGCAGAAGAGACAGATTCTATATGTATCGTTGTTTCTGAAGAAACTGGTAGAATTTCTGTGGCTTTAAAGGGTGAGTTATTATATAATTTAACAATTGATGATACTAGAATGTTATTAATTGATGAGTTAAGACCTAAACAAGATATTGAATTTGATGAAGATGATGAATTAGATGAGGAAGAGATTTATGAAGAAAATATTTAGAAAAATAGGAAGAATCTTTCATCGTATTGGAACATTCTTCGATCGAATACTTATTACACCTATAACTAAATTTATATTAAAAATTACTAATTTTTTCAAAGATAATGCAAAGAATATAGATCGATTAATGAGCAAAAAGTCTACTTTACTTATTATAAGTTTGCTTTTAGCTTTTGGCGTTTTTGTTATTATTGATAAAGAGTCAAATGTAATAATTGATCAATATGCTGAAATACTTTATAATCAACCGGTTACTGCTGTGTATAATGAAGAATTATATGTTGTAGAAGGGTTACCTAAGACTGTAGATATTACTTTAGTTGGTCAAAAAAGACATATATTTTTAGCAAAACAATCTCCATCTAAAGGTGTGTCTGTAGACTTAACGGGATTGAAACCTGGTAATCATAAGGTCACTTTGAAATATTCTCAAAGATTAAAGTCTTTAGATTATAAGCTAGATCCTTCTCAGGTAACTGTTACTATTTATAATAAAGAAAGTGAAACTCGTAGTTTGACTCATGATTTATTACATCAGGATAGTTTGGATAGTAAATTGTATATTGACAATATAGAACTGGATAGAAATAATGTTATTGTCAAGGGTGCAAAATATAAATTAGAAAAAGTAGCAACGGTTAAGGCTTTGGTTGATGCTACTAATATACCTAATCCAAAAGCTGGGGAAATTACATTGAAGGATGTTCCTTTGGTTGCTTATGATACTAATGGAAAAATTGTTGATGTTGAAATTGTTCCAAAGACTGTTGATGCTAAAATAACTATTACTTCTCCTAGTAAAGAAGTACCAATTAAGATTGTTCCTACTGGAAAGTTGGCTTTTGGTAAGGCAATTAAATCTATTGATTCTTCTGTTTCTAGTGTTACTGTTTATGGTGAGGAAGAAGCTGTTAATAAATTAGAACAATTAGAAGTTGAGATTGATGTTAAGGATTTAAAAGATGATAAAGAGTTTAATGTAACTTTGAAGAAGCCTACTGGAATTACAGAAATAAGTTCTAAGACTGTTAAAATAACAGTAGAGGTTGATAATTCTATTACAAAGGAATTTGAAGATATATCTGTTAGTGCTGAAAATGTAGCGTCTGGATATAAGGCTCAAGCTATGTCTGAGGATGATAGTAAGATTACAGTTATTGTTGAGGGTAGCGAAGATGTTATTAATTCATTAGATTCAAGTTCTATCAAGGCTTATGTTGATTTGAAGAAATATGGTGTTGGAGAGCATGAAGTTGAAGTAACTGTTACTGGTGGAGATGTTAAGCTTACATATAAACCTAAGACAAAGAAAGTAAAAATTAGGATTACTAAGGAATAATTGTTTAAGGATGATTTTATCATCCTTTTTTGATTCATTAAAAGTTTTTTCTTGTAATAATCAATTTTATTAACCATATAATTTATTAGAATTTGATTATGAGGTGAACGATGAAAAGGATTTTTACATGTTTATTGGTTGTTACATTGTTGTTTACTGCTGGCTGTGGTAAAAATACGGAGAGTAGTGTTATTAGTGATTTTGAAAAACGTATCACTAAAGCTTCTGCCTATAAAGTTTCTGGTGAATTAGAAATTGTTAATAATGATGAGGTATATGAATATGATATTGAAGTTAGTTATAAGAAGGATAATTATTATAAAGTAATATTAACTAATCAAGATAATGATCATACTCAAATAATTTTAAAAAATGATGATGGAGTATATGTTTTAACGCCTGCTCTTAATAAAAGTTTTAAATTTCAAAGTGATTGGCCATATAGTAACTCACAAATTTATTTATTAAAATCTTTAGTTGATGATATTAAGAATACTAAGGATAGGAAATTTGAAGAAACTAAAACTGGTTATAAAATTGTTACAGATGTTAATTATCCTAATAATAGTAAATTGAAGGAACAAGTAATTGAATTTAACAAAAAAAATGAAATTAAGCGAGTTAAAGTATATGATGATAATCATGTTGTTTGTATGTCTATGACTTTTGATAGTATTGATTATTCACCAACTTTTAAAAAAGATTATTTTGATTTGAATGAAGTTAAAAATACTTATTCTATTGATAGTGAAAATATAAAAGAAACTGTTAATCTAGAAGATACCATTTATCCTTTAGTTATACCTAGCGGTACTAAACTTGTTAGTGAGGAAAAAATAAAGAAGGATGTTGGCGATAGAATTATTATGACTTTTGATGGTTCAAAACCGTTCTTATTGGTTGAAGAAACAGCCGTTATTGAAGATGAGTTTACAATTATACCAACTTATGGTGAACCATATCAATTGATGGATACGTTGGGTGTTATGACTAATAATTCTTTAACCTGGGTCAGTAATGGTATTGAATATTATATTGTTAGTGATGTTTTAAATCAAAGTGAACTTGTTGAAGTTGCTCAGTCTATTAGTTATTTACCTACTATGAAATAAAAGAGTTTACCTCTTTTTTTTCTTATGCTATAATGTTTATGGTGATTTGTATGACAAAGAAAAAGAAAAAAAATATTAAAATTAAATCTAGCAATAGTTTTGATAATTCTGAAATTAAAAAGATGATTATTGTTACTTCTGTTGTTTTAATAGTATTTTGTGCTTTTTATTTTTTGACGGTTATGATTTTAGATAAGGATAATAATAGTGATAATGATGTTGTTTCTAATGAAGTTGAGATTCAACATGAAGAGATTTTACTTGGTACTAGTTTTTCTGTTAATGAAGATGAATATTTAGTTGTTTATTATGATTTTTCTTCTGATGATGTTTATGATTTAACTAGTGCGGTTTCAACTTATCGTTCTTCTTCAAAGGAAATAAATCTTTATTCTGTTGATATGAGTGATGCTTTAAATAAACAGTTTATTGGTGATACATCTAATAAAGATGCTACTAAAGCTTCAGAAATTTCTATTAATGGACCTACACTTATTAAGTTTACTAATAATAAGATTTCTATGTATGTAGAAGGAATTGATAAAATCGTTGATTATTTAAAGTAATATTTGTAAAAAGACTGTTTAGTCTTTTTCTTTTTGGAAAATTAATACTATTTTTTTTGTTTATGTGTTATTATATTTTTATGGTAAACTGAGGTGATACAATGAAAAAGATTAATATTACTAAAAAAAGAGTTAGTAAGCGTGTCAATAAAGTTTTTAAAAAGATAAAGAATAAGTTTAGACATGATGATTATAATTCTTTTAATATTCCAGAAGTTATTATGCTCGTTATAGTTTCTATTTTATTTGGTATTATCATGGGTTGTATTTTGATGTATGGTAAGACGTTTTCTATGAATGCTTCTAATACATATGAAAAGGAATTGTTGGAGACTTATCAAAAGATTAGGGATAGTTATTATGATGATATTTCTGAGAGTGATTTATTAAATGCTGCGATTGATGGCATGGTAAATATTTTGGATGATCCATATTCTTATTATATGGATGGCAATGCTACTTCTAGTTTTAATCAAAAAATAGATGGTAATTATGTTGGAATTGGTACTACTGTTTCTCATGATGATACTATTGGGAATAAAGTTGTTGAAATATTTGATGATTCTCCTGCGGATAAAGCTGGTGTTAAAGTTGGAGATATATTTCTATCTATAGATGGTACTGATGTTAGGTATATGTCTTTAGATGAACTTTCTGATTATACGCAAGGTGATTCTGATTCATCATCATTATTTGTTTTTATTAGAAATGAAAAAAATGTTGAAATTACTATTAAAAGAGAAATTGTTGATATTCCATCTGTTACTAGTAAGATTATAGAAGGTAATGGTAAGAGTATTGGATATATTTATATTGAGACATTTGCTTCTAATACGTATACTCAATTTAAAAATAATTTGAAGTCTTTAGAAAAACAAAATATTGATTCTTTAATTATAGATGTTAGGGATAATCCAGGTGGTCATTTAAATCAGGTTGAAGATATATTATCTATGTTTTTTAGTAAAAAAACTGTATTGTATCAAATAGAAACAAAAGAAAAGACTGAAAAAATATATTCTTCTTCAAAGGAAAAGCGTAACTATGATGTTGTTGTTTTAATTAATGAATCATCTGCATCTGCTTCAGAAATACTTGCTTCCTGTTTTCAAGATAATTATAAGAATGCAACGATTGTAGGTGTTATTTCTTATGGAAAGGGTACTGTGCAAAAGTCATTAGAATTGTCTACGGGATCTAGTTTAAAATATACAACACAAAAATGGTTAACATCAAAGGGAGTTTGGATTAACGATAAGGGAATTACTCCTGATGTTGT
The DNA here is from genome assembly GCA_964538205.1 of uncultured Mycoplasma sp. GTDB lineage: Bacteria > Bacillota_I > Bacilli_A > RF39 > UBA660 > CAG-877. The sequence goes on along the minus strand of CAZIFN010000001.1, from coordinate 30,003 downwards.
TGTTTATCAAGAAGAAGATTATAATAATAATCCAAGTGATGAAAATGATTTACAATTACGTAAAGCTTTAGAATTGTTGACAAAAAATAAATAGTTTTGTGCTATTTATTTTTGTATGCATTCGATAATTAATTGTTTGTTGTTTTCTTTGCTACATGTTGTTAAAAATAATTGATTTTTTTCACTTCTGTTGATGTCTATATATCCAGTTTTATTCTGTTCATATATATTAGTAACAAAGAATGTATAATTATTTTGTTTATATTCTATTTTTATAATATCATTTATATTTATTTTATCTAAATCTTTAAAAAATGCATTTTTTCCAGTCCCAGAGTGTGCCGCTATTATGATTAGGTTTGGAAATTTTGAATCTTTTAATATAGTTACATTTTCTTCTATGTTATTTAAGGTACTATCTATTTCATATAAGTCTTTTTTTAGGTTGATACTTGGTATTTTTATTGTTCCTACGGGTTTTTCTATTTTTATGGGATTTCCTATATTTTCTTTTACTTCTGTCTTAATATTATTAATTATTCTTTTTGGCTTGTTTATTTCTGTTGGTACTATTATATATAGTATGATTATGAAGATTGTGATTAATATTTTTTTATGCATGTATTATGGAGAATAAAATAATATTAATTATTTTTATTATTAATGGAAAACTTTGTGACTTTGTATTTGGTACTTGTATTTTTTGATTTACTAAATTATATGTTAAATCATTGGTTGAATCTATTATAATGCTAAATGGTTCTACTATATCATATCCTTCTGTTGTATTTATTTGTTTTATTGTATATTTACCATATGGTAAATATATTTCAATAGTACCTTCTTTATTTGTTTTTTTTGTTGCTATTAAGTTTGAATCTTTATCATATATATTAAACTCTATATTTTCTTCTTTTAAAAGATTATCATCTAATAAATATGTTTTATTGATAGTTACTTTTCCTTTTATAACTTGATTATACATTGTAAGATTTATTTCTGGATTGTTACTGGTTATTTCAAATTCGTATATATTGTTATCTAGTGTGTATCCTATGCCTGCTTCTATTTCTCTTATGTAGTATTTACCGTATGGTAAATTTTCTATTGTTGCTTTTTGATTTTCATCAATTTCAACTATTTGTAATTCTTTTCGATCTTTATCCATGATTTGATATTTAGCGCCTGATAGACTTGCTTCTCCTGAATTTTGATTGGTTTTTGTATCATTATCTAATTTATTGATATTTACTTTTGTTTCTTTTACAATTACTTTTATTTTTACTGTTTTAGGTTCTACGTTTCCTAAAGTAACTAAGCCTTGACTTGTTTTAGATTCGTAGAATGTTACTTTTGAATTATGAGCTATGTCTTCTCTTTTTATTTCTATTTCGTGTTCTCCTGCTGAAAGATTATTTAATATTAGTTTGTTATCTTTGATTGTTGCATTTTTGTTTGATACGGTATACTTATTTAGAATATTATTTGAATCTGTTAATTCTAAGCTTTCACCTTTTACAATGTTATAAGTTTTATTTGAAAAGCTAGGTGTTGTTTTATAATCTTTTATTGCTTTTTCAATTTTTTCTATTTCTGATTGATATATATTAATTCTATTTCCGTTTAGTGTATCAGTAAAGTAATAGTCTCCTGATGGGTATGCGGTTTGCCATATCATAACTTGTGAAATGGCATACCATTTTACGTTATCTTGATTTTTGTATTTATATCCAAAATGAATTATAAGGGCTATTCTTTCTTTTTGCTCTTCTGTCAAGTTACTTGGTTGTACTACATTTTTATATTGTCCTGATTCTTCAAAAAATGAAAATGGCTCATAACAATATGCGTAATTGCCTGTTTCTTTTTGTCTATACATTCTTGCTGTTTGATAGTATACTGTTCCATTTCCGGTAGTTCTACTAATGTATATACCAGAGAGATATTCGTTTTCATAAAATTGGGCTGTTTCAGCGTTTACTGTTGTTGGTAGTATTATTGATATTGTGGTAATTAAGAAAATTATTAATTTTTTCATATAATTCCTCCTTCTTTTTCTTAACGAGTATGATAGTAGCATTCTTTTTTTTATACTGCAAATTTAACTTTTTCTATTTTTGTAGAGTATATATCTTTAATTCTTACTTTCTCTTTATTGATTTTTTATTTTTTTAATATAATTTTCTTTAGTTTGACTAGTTTAAAGTATTTAAAAGTATTTTTAGGAAATAATTAATTTTGATTTGTAAAAGTTGTAATTTTAAAATAGAAATCTTGGTGTTAGATATTTTACATGTTATAATTATTATGAGGTGATTTAATGACAGATATAGAAATTGCTCAAAGTAGTACTAAGGAAAATATTAAAAAGATTGCTAAAAAGATAGGTTTAAAGGAAGAAAATTTGTTACTTTATGGTACTGATAAAGCAAAAATTAATGTTTCTCCTTCTGATAGTAAAGCTAAGCTTATTTTAGTTACTGCAATTAATCCTACTCCTTATGGTGAAGGTAAAACTACAGTTAGTATAGGTTTAGGTGATGCTTTAAATAAAATGAAAAAGAACCCGGTTATTGTTCTTAGGGAGCCTTCAATGGGACCTGTTTTTGGTATTAAAGGGGGAGCAACAGGTGGTGGATATAGTCAAGTTGTTCCAATGGAAGATATTAATCTACATTTTACAGGTGATTTTCATGCTATAACTGCTGCTAATGATTTGTTGTGTGCTGCGATTGATAATCATATATATCATGGCAATAAATTAGATATTCAGCGTGTTGTTTTTAAACGATGTTTGGATGTAAATGATAGAGCTTTAAGAAAGATAAGTTTGGAAAATAGGACTGATAGTTTTTCTATTACTGCTGCTAGTGAAATAATGGCATTATTTTGTTTAGCTTCTTCTTTAGAAGATTTAAGAAGAAGACTTGGTAACATTATTGTAGGGTATAATAGTAATAATGAGGTTATTTATGCTAGAGATTTAAATATTGAGGGTGCTTTAACTGTGATATTAAAAGATGCATTTTTGCCTAATCTTGTTCAAACTTTGGAACATACTCCTACTATTATTCATGGTGGACCTTTTGCGAATATAGCACATGGATGCAATAGTGTTATTGCTACTAAAATTGGTCTTTCTTTGGGAGATTATATGGTTACAGAAGCTGGCTTTGGTGCTGATTTAGGTGCAGAAAAGTTTTTGGATATAAAATGTCGTAAAGCTTCAATAAGTCCTGACTGTATAGTTTTGGTTGCTACTATCAAGGCTTTGAAATATAATGGTGGTGTTTCTAAAGAAAAAATTGGTTTGGAAAATTTGGATGCTATTAAACTTGGAATTGTTAATTTAAAAAGACATATAGATAATTTGAAAAAATATGGTGTTCCTGTTGTTGTTTGTTTAAATAAGTATGGTACTGATACGGAAAAGGAATTAGAGTTTGTTGAGAAATATTGTATTGAGCAAGGTGTTGACTTTTCAATTAGTACTGCTTATATCAATGGTGGAAAAGGTGCAATTGATTTAGCTAATAAAGTTATTTCTGCATGTGATAAGAAGAAAAAATTTAAATTACTTTATAAAGATTCTTTGTCAGTTTGTGAAAAGATAGATACTATTTGTAAGGAAATTTATAGAGCTTCTTCTGTTGAATATAGTGACAAAGCATTAAAAAAGATTGAAGAAATTAAAGCTTTGAAGAAGTCTAATCTTCCAATTTGTGTTGCTAAAACACAGTATTCATTTTCTGATGATGCAAAAAAACTAGGGGCACCTGATGATTTTAAAGTTTTTGTTAGAGATGTATGTTTATATAATGGAGCGGAATTTATTACTGTTTTATTAGGTAATATAATGACTATGCCAGGATTACCAGTTGTTCCTAATTATGAAAAAATTAATTTGGAAAATGATAAAATAGTAGGATTGGATTAAAAAAACTAGCGATCGCTAGTTTTTAGTTTGATTGGTTTTCTTCTTTTGTTTCATCTTTCTTTGTTTCTTCATCATCTTCAGTACCGTTTGATGGAGTTAAAACTTTTTGTTGTGGTTCATATACTTCTATAGTTCCTGTATATAATATACCATTATAAGTTACAGTATATGGATAATTTCCAGGCTTTTGTGTATCTATTTGTGTTAAATCAATAAGTATGTGTTCTTTTACTTCATCTGTTAATGTTTCCTTAATATATACTTGTTTATCTGTTGATAATGGTGATCCTACAGTTAGTGATAAATTATTTATAGTTAATTCGACATCTGGTAACTTTTTTTCTTTTACAACTAAAGTTCCATTATATTTTTTCTTGTTGTATGAGACTGTATATGTATAAGTTCCTGGCTCGGTTGTTTTTATCATTGAAGTATCTAATTTTAATTCTTTTAATACTTCTGAATCTATATTTTCTATATTTTCTAAATAATCTTTAACGTCAACGCTTAAAGTTTTATTAATTTCTAATTCTATATCTTTTAATTTTATTTCGTTTGACTTAACTTCATTAACTCGTTTATATACTATTTCTAAATTCTCTTTTTCTATTGGTTTTGGTTTTGACATACTTTTCATGACATATCCAGAACCTGTTAATATTAAGCCCCATGAAGTTAAAGCGATGGCAATTATTCGTGTTTCTTTGATTGTTAGTTTTCCCATATACTACGTTACTCCCTATCTTTATATTCAATTATATTATAGTTTTTCTATATAAACAAGTTTTTTTAACGGATTTTGTTGAATTTTGTCTTTCCATTTCATATAATATATTTTAAAGAGGTGAGTTTTATGGCTGTTTTCTGGTTTATATTTTGTTTAATTCTAATTTTTGTGGAAATATCAACAGTAAATTTGGTTTCTATTTGGTTTGCGATAGGTGCTTTTTTTGCTATGATTGTTGCTTTGTTTAGTGGAAATTTTTTATTACAGCTTGGTATTTTTATAATCGTTAGTATTATTGCTTTATTGATTACTAAGCCTTTAGTTAAGAAATTTAAAGGAAAAGGTATTGAGCCAACTAATCATGATCGTGTTATCGGTAAGCATGCAGAAGTTATAAAGGAAATTACTGCTGATAGTTATGGTCAAGTTAAAGTTCTTGGTTCTACTTGGACTGCAACTAGTGATTGTAAATGTTCTGTTGGTGATAAGGTTTTAGTAAAGAAAATTGATGGCGTAAAACTTGTTGTTTATAAGGAGGAAAAATAAATGGAATTTGGTTTAATATTGTTAATTGTTTTAGTAGTTGTTTTGGCTTCTGGAATTAAGATTATTCCACAATCTAAAGCAATGGTAGTTGAAAGACTTGGTGCATATCATAGGACAATGCAAACAGGACTTCACTATGTCATTCCTGTATTTGAAAGAGTTGCAAATGTTGTTAGTTTGAAAGAGAATGTTAGGGACTTTGCTCCTCAGCCAGTTATTACTAAAGATAATGTTACTATGCAAATCGATACAGTTGTTTATTTACAAATAACTGATTCTAAGCTTTATACTTATGGTGTTGAGAATCCTGTTAATGCAATCGAAAATTTAACAGCAACAACTTTGCGTAATATTATTGGTGAATTAGAGTTGGATGAAACTTTAACTTCTAGGGATGTTATAAATACAAAAATGCGTTCTATTTTGGATGAGGCAACTGATCCTTGGGGTATTAAAGTTAATCGTGTTGAAGTAAAAAATATTTTACCACCTAGAGATATTCAAGATGCTATGGAAAAACAAATGCGTGCTGAACGTGAAAGACGTGAAGCTATCCTAAAAGCTGAAGGAGAGAAAAAATCTGCTATTTTGATTGCTGAAGGTGAAAAAGAAAGTGCAATTTTAAGAGCTGATGCTAAAAGAGAGGCTCATATTAGAGAGGCTGAGGGTGAAGCAGCAGCTATTGTTAAAATTCAAAAGGCTACTGCTGAAGGATTAAAACTTTTAAAAGAAGCAGGAATGGATGATGCTGTTTTGAAATTTAAGAGTTATGAGGCGATGGTAGAAGTTGCTAATGGTAATGCTACTAAGATTATTGTTCCTAGTGAATTACAGAATCTAGCAACTATAGGTACAACTTTGAATGAAATGATTGAGCATAATAAATAATAAAAGTTATCAATTATTTATTAAAAAACACTGGAGGATTTTCCAGTATTTTTTATCTTATTACAACACTTTGTCTTCCAAGTGCATTATATAAATTTTCAACTGTTTGTCTTGAAACTGTCCATGATGTTCTACCTGATGGGTATGTCCACGGGTCAACTATTATATGTTCTTGAGTTATTTTATTATATCCGGTTAATAATTGTACATGAATATTTTGTGGTGCTCCTTCTACCCAGGTTTTTGGCTCTTCAAACATGGCGGTTAAATAAATTACAACAGGGTTTCCGTTATCAAGTTCTCTATCTAAGTCATCGATAGTTGCACCTGTTATGTTAATGACGTTTTGATTTCCAGATGAGTCTCTTCCAAATTTTGCTAATGGCTCAGGGGCAATCCAGTGGGGTATATCTCTTGGATCATATCCAAATATATCATGTGTAAATCCTTCTTGAGCGTTATTGTTTTCGCTTTTTGGCATGTCTATTGCATATTGAGTGATTGTCATGTTTGTTAAGTAATTTTTATATTGTAGAGCCATTAATAGGGATGCTGCTTCACAACCATTATATACTTGATTATTATTTTGACTAATGTATGGAACATATAGTCTTACCCAGGCATTATTAATTGCTTCTTGCTGTTTCCTTGCTTCTTCTTCTTTTTGTTTGCGAATACTTTCTTCCTTTTCATTTATAATGTTTATTGCCTTATCTAGAACATCATTGCCATCTTTTTTTACGTCTTCTTGGGGTAATTTATTTAGACTTAATCTAATGGCTTCTACTGCTTCTTTTGTAACATTTTCTTTTAATTCTGTTTTTTCTGTATTAGAAAATAGGGAATTTATTTTATCATTTTCATTATCTATATTTAGGCGTTGTTCTTCTAAATCTTTTATATAATTGTTTATGTATATTTGATAGTTTTTATTTATATTTTTGTTTTTACTTTTTAATTTGTTAATAGTTTCTTTTTTTACATTAGATAACATAGCTGACTTATTGTAGTATGAAGTTATTTCTTCTTTTAGTTGTAAATAATCTTCTAAGTTATTTAAGTCTGTAAGTATTTTTTCTTTTTCTTCTTTATTTGTTTTAATATTTTTAGTTTCTTTTTTTAAATCTCGCACTTTTTTTATAGTTGTTTCTTCTTTGGGTTTTCCAGATTCATTAAAAAAGCTTTTGTAATCGTTGTTAATTTTTGTTAATTTTATTTGATTTTTTTCGTTTGCTTGGTAGCTATATTCAACATATGCGGAAGCTAATATTAAAGAAATTCCACCTATTATCAATAATAATATCATATGTTTTATGCTTTTATTATTTAACATATAGACCACCTATTATTATTTTACATAATTTTTTTTGGTGCTACATTTCTTTTGACAAAAAAACATAAACATTTACATTGATGTTTACATTTTGCTTTGACACTTTTTACCTTGATAAGTGTTACGTTTTACTAGTTCTTTATCTATGTCATTTAGAACACAGAACTTTTTTGTTAGCCAGGATGGTTCTATTAAGTCATCTATTTTAGGATCTCCTGTTATTCGATGGATTACTATTTCAGGTCTTAATAGTTCTAATTGGGATACTGTTATATCAATATATTCTTCTTTTGTTAATACTTTAAATTTATCTTTTTGATATAGTTTTTCTAAAGCTGTGTCTTTTAATATACTTAACATGTGTATTTTTATTCCTTGAATGTCTAATTTGTTTAAATATTTTACAGTGTCTAACATATCTTTTTTTGTTTCATAGGGTAATCCATTTATAATGTGTACAACAACGTTTATATTTCTTTTACGTAAATTTTTAACCATGTCTTCAAAACATTTTAATGTATGACATCGATTTATTAGTTTTGATGTTTTTTCGTGTATAGTTTGTAATCCTAATTCAATGGTTAAAAATGTTTTTTGGTTTAACTTTTCTAAATAATCTAGACATTCATCTGTTATAGAGTCTGCTCTTGTTGCGATGCTTAACCCTATTACATTTTCTTGCTTTAATATTTTATTATGTAATTCTTTTAACTTTTCAACTGGAGCATATGTATTGGTATGTGCTTGAAAATAGCCTATATATTTTGCTTTAGGCCATTTTAATAACATCATATTTCTTATCTTTAGAAACTGTGTTTCAATATCTTCATTTTTATTACCTGCAAATTCTCCGGCACCTAATTTAGAACAATATATACATCCGGAGTATCCAACAGTTCCATCAATATTAGGACATGTGAAGCCTGCATCTAAACTAACTTTAAATACTTTTTCATTAAATAAATTTTTATAATAATAGTCTAAAGTATGATATCTTTTGTTATTATTACTATACTTAAATTCGTTCATTTATATCACCAAGAATATTTTATCATATTTATTTAAAAAATTATGATATACTTAATTTAAGATGTTGGATTGAAGGTGAGTATATTGGCTAAAAAGAAAAAGTTGAAATTAAAAAAACCTTTTAAAATTGTTTTAAAAGTCATATTAGTTATTATTTTATGTTGTTTTGGTGGATACTTATTTTATTCAAATCAAATTAAAGATATTATGAAATTAGGTTATGATCGTGTTGCTAGTAAAAATATTTTATTATCTGGAAAAAAAGATTATGTAATGTCTATTGAGATGAGTGAAACTTTAAATGAGGCTTTTAAAAGTAGTTATTATAAAGAAGAAAATTTAGATAGTTATTCTAAAATAAAATATTTTAGTCAGTCTAATATTATAAAAAATATAAATGCTTTAGTTAGTAAAGGATATAGTAATAGTAATATTTCTTTAATATTAGCTCATGGTACTGATGCTGATGTTACGGAATTTGCTAAAAGGGATAAAATTAAGTATTTGGAAGAATTTTACAGTATTTCTTATGCTAAATTAAAATATTATGATCGCTATGTTAAATATTCTAGTGAAACTGGAGAAGATGAGGAAAATACAGTTTTATTTGTTAATTTAGGTATGGATTCAGATGATTATACTAATCCGTTTATTGTTTCTAATTTTTCGTTTGATATGTTGGTTAATAAACATTATAAATTGGCGGATGATTTTGTTCCTAATGATTTAATTGAAGTTGATAGTGAGTATTGTAATGAGGATATTCAAAAGGGTAATAGGGAGGCTGTTGTTGCTTTTGAGAATATGGCTTCTGCTGCTAAGACGGAGGGCTTAGGTTTAGTTGTTAATTCAGGTTATAGGTCATATCAAGACCAAGAGGAAATTTGTGATACTTATAGGGATCTTTATGGTGATGGTTATGTTACTAGATATGTGGCTCTTCCTGGATATTCAGAACATCAAACTGGACTTGCTTTTGATATAGGTAGTACTTCTAGTAATATTTTTGCTCAGTCAGAAGAATATGAATGGATGCAAGAAAATGCTTATAAATATGGTTTTATTATGAGATTTACGAAAAGTAATTCCAATATTACTGGTTTTAAAAGTGAACCTTGGCATTATAGGTATGTAGGTAAAAAAATAGCTAAATATATTTATGAAAATGATATTTCTTATGAGGAGTATTATGCGGAATTTTTGGATAATTAGTTAGAAAATATAATGTTTTATTATTTCTTTTTCCTTGGAATATTTTCTGATATGTGATATTATGTTACTAGAATAATGAGAGGTGTTGGTATGTATCCGTTAGGAAAGCAATTTGAAGTTGATTATACAAAAGTTAAATGTAACGATAAGGCTTGTTTTCAAGGAAAAACTTATCGTATTTCTGTGCTTACTGATAGATTAGTAAGATTAGAGTATTCACCAGAGGGAAAATTTATTGACAGACCAACACAATTAGTTTTGAGGAGAAATATTTCTAATGCTAATTTTTCTGTAAGAGAGGATAATAATATTTTAGAGATTACTACAAAGTATTTTTCTTTAGTGTATGTAAAAAATAAACCTTTTTTAGGTAATAGTATTGATCCAATGAGAAATTTAAAAATAACTTTGACTAGTCGTGAACGAGATAGAAATAAAGATTGGTATTATGGACATCCTGAAGCTAGAAATTTAAAGGGTAATATGGTTGGAGTTGATGTTAAAACTAGTGAAGTTTTTTCTAAGGGTTTGTATTCTTTGGATGGTTTTGCGTCTATTGATGATTCGCAAAGCAAAGTTATTATGGAAGATGGTACTTTAGGTGAGGCTCCTGCTAATCATATTGATGTATATGTATTTATGTATGATAAGGATTTTAAGCATACTTTATCTGATTATTTTAAATTAACTGGTTCACCTTCTTTGATACCTAGGTATGCTCTTGGTAATTGGTGGAGTAGGAATATTACTTATGATGATAAAACGGTTACTGATTTAATTCGTCATTTTGAAAAGAAGAGAATTCCTCTTTCAGTTATGGTATTTGATAATGATTGGCATTATAGAAATATAGGTGATATTAAAGGTCTAAAAACGGGTTTTTCTTTTAACAGTGATTTGTTTAATGATCCTAAGAAAATGATTGATCAATTTCATGTTAGAGGTATTAGAGTAGGTTTATGTATTAATCCTACAGAAGGAATTTATCAACATGAGACTTATTATAAACAAGCAAGTGAATATTTAGGAATTACTGATAATAGTATTATTAAGTTTGATCCTTTAAATCCTAAATTATTAGATGTTATGTTTAAAATGTTTTTGCATCCATTAGAGGCTTATGGTGTTGATTTCTTTTGGAATGACTATTATGGAGATGTTAATAATCTTAGTAATCTTTGGGCTGTTAATCATTATTTGTATTTAGATTCTAAACGTAGTGTAAATAAAAGAGGTATGTTACTTTCTAGAAATGGTATAATGGCATCTCATAGATATGGAATATTATATGGTGGTTCTAGTGAAATAAGTTGGGAAAAACTAAAGGAATTACCTTTTATGTATTTGAATGCTTCTAATATTGGTGTTAGTTGGTGGAGTCATGATGTTGCTGGTAACCATGGTGGTGTTGAAGATGGGGATCTTTATGTTAGATATTTGCAGTTAAGTACTTTTTCTCCAATTTTAAGATTTCATGGAGCTAGAGGTCCATATTATAAAAAGGAACCTTGGTTATGGGATGCTCAAACTGAATCTATAGCGGCTGATTATTTGCGTCTTCGTCATAGATTAATACCTTATTTATATACTGAGGCTTATAATTATACTAAATCTGGGATACCATTAATTCAACCATTTTATTATAATTATATGTGGGTTTATGATGATGATTTATATAGAAATCAGTATTATTTTGGATCACAGTTATTAGTTTGTCCTATTCTTGAAAAAAAAGATATGGTAATGAATAGAACTTTGCATCGCTTTTTTATACCAGATGGTATTTGGTATGATTTTATTACTGGTAAAAAGTTTCCTGGTAATAAAAAATATATTTCCTTTTTTAAGGAGGAAGATTTTCCTGTTTTTGCTCATGCTGGTTCTATAATACCTTTATCTAATAGGAGTGATTATAATAATACGGGAATACCTACTGATTTGGAAATTCAGATATTTCCTGGTATAAGTAATACTTATACTTTATATGAAGACGATGGTGTTACTTCATTATATAAGGAAGGATATTTTTTAAAGACTTCTATCGACTATAACTATTTAAGAAATAATTATACGGTAATTATTAGATCTATAGAAGGTAAATCTGGTATTGTACCTGATACGAGAAATTATAAAATGGTGTTTAGAAATACTAAACAAGCTGATGATGTTACTGCATATTTTAATAATGAAAAAATTGATTTAATTAGTTATGTTGATTCTACTGATTTTATAGTTGAAATTAAGGATTGTCCTACCATTGGTCAATTAACTATTAATTGTAAAGGAAAAGATATTGAAATTGATGCGATGAGATTAATTAATGATGATGTTAATAGTGTCTTGCTTGATTTAAAGATTGAAACTTATTTAAAAGAAGAAATAGCTGGAATAATGTTTGGAGAATTACCTTTAAAGAATAAAAGAATTGCTATTAGAAAGTTAAAGAGTAAGGGTCTTTCTAAAGAATATATTAGTCTTTTCTTAAGATTGTTGGATTATATTAGTGAAGTTTAGTAAATTTTTATAAAAATGCTTGAAATATTTTAAGTAATTTAATATACTATGTTTATATTTTTTAAATATTGTTAGTAGTAGTAGCAATGATTTCGTATTTTAGAGAGCTTATGTTTGGTGAAAATAAGTATATGGTTTTTTGCGAACTTGACTAATTTATAATATTATGGTTAGACCAATATCTCTATTAAAGCTGCATAGTTTACTATGAAGTAAGGTGGTACCGCGAATTAATTCGTCCTTATGTTTAAGGACGAATTTTATTTTGGAGGAGTGATTATGGAAGAGGTAATTTTATTTATAGCTTGTTATATAGTTGTATTTATTATTTATCAGTTGGTTTTTGTTTTACCAATGAAGAAGTATATAAAAAATAAAGATAATAAAAGTAAAAAAGTTAAGAAAAAAAAGGAACTGGCAGAAATTAATTATTTAGTTAATAAATATAAATTAGACTTAAAGAAAGTTAATTATAATAAATTATTATTTTTAGTATCATTAGTTTCATCTTTTGATATAACTCTTATAGTTACTATTATTACTTTGTTTGAGAGTTATTTGTTGTCTTTTTTACTAGCGGCTATTTTGATTATACCTATTGTTGCTACTAGTTATTGGTTATTATATAAATATTATAAGAAGAAAGGATTGATTAAAAATGTATAATTTTAAAGAAATAGAGAAGAAATGGCAAGATTATTGGGATAAAATAGGCTGTTTTAAGGCTCTTGATGACTATAGCAAAAAGAAATTTTATGCTTTAGTAGAGTTTCCATATCCTTCTGGTGTTGGTATGCATTTAGGTCATATAAAGGCTTATTCTGGATTGGAAGTTGTTACTAGGAAGAAGAGAATGGAAGGATATAATGTTTTGTTTCCTATTGGATATGATGCATTTGGTTTGCCTACTGAAAACTCTGCTATTAAGCAAAATATTCATCCTAGGGTTTTAACGGATAGAAATATTGAAGTGTTTGCTAGTCAATTAAAAAAAGTTGGTTTTTCTTTTGATTGGTCTAGAGTTGTTGATACTACTGATGAAAATTATTATAAATGGACTCAATGGATATTTTTAAAGATGTTTGAAAAGGGTCTTGCATTTAGAGATAAGACTCTTGTTAATTATTGTCCTAGTTGTAGAGTTGTACTTTCTAATGAAGATTGCCAAGGTGGTAAGTGTGATATTTGTCATTCTCAAGTTATTCAAAAGGAAAAAGATGTTTGGTATTTACGCATTACTGAATATGCCGATAAGTTGTTGGATGGATTAAAAGAAGTAGACTATTTACCAAATATTAAATTGCAACAAGAGAATTGGATTGGAAAATCTACTGGTGCTTTTGTTAATTTTAAGGTAAAAGATATTGATGAGGTTTTAAAGGTATATACTACGCGTCCTGATACTTTATTTGGAGCAACTTTTATGGTTTTGGCACCAGAACATAGTATTATTGATAATTATAAAGATAAGATCAATAATATGAATGATATTATGTTGTATAGGGAAGAAGCAAAGAAGAAAACAGAGTTTGAAAGAGTACAGCTTGCTAAAGATAAGACCGGGGTTAAAATTGACGGGTTAGTTGCTATAAATCCAGTTTCTGGTAAAGAAATACCTATTTATATATCTGATTATGTAATGTTGGGTTATGGTACTGGGGCTATTATGGCTGTTCCTGCACATGATACTAGAGATTATGAATTTGCTTGTAAGTTTGATATTGATATTGTTCCTGTTATAGCAGGTGGTGATATTTCTAAAGAGGCTTATACTGGTGATGGGTTACATATTAATTCTTCTTTCTTGGATGGATTAAATAAAAAAGATGCTATTGATAAAGTTATTGAATATTTAAAAGAAAATAAGCTTGGTGAGGCTGCTGTTCAATATAAGATGAAGGATTGGGCATTTAATAGACAAAGATATTGGGGTGAGCCAATTCCTATAGTTCATTGTAAACATTGTGGTGATGTTGCTGTTCCTTATGAAGAATTGCCTTTACGTTTGCCTGAAGTTACTAATTTTGAGGTTGGTACTGATGGTGAAAGTCCGTTAGCTAAAATTGATAGTTTTGTAAATTGTAAATGTCCTAAGTGTGGAAAAAAAGCTAAAAGAGAAACAGATACTATGCCTCAATGGGCTGGTTCTAGTTGGTATTTTTTAAGATATATTGATCCAAATAATGATTGTTGCTTTGCATCTTTAGAAAAGCTTAATTATTGGATGCCTGTTGACTGGTATAATGGTGGAATGGAACATGTTACTAGACACGTTATTTATTCTAGATTTTGGTATCATTTCTTATATGACCTTGGATTAGTTCCAACTAGTGAACCTTATAAGAAAAGAACTGCACAAGGTTTGATTTTAGGACCTGATGGAGAAAAGATGAGTAAATCTCGTGGTAATACTATTGATCCTAATACTATTGTTGATGAGTATGGTGCAGATGCATTAAGAACTTATGTTTTGTTTATGGGAGAATATGGATTGGAAGCACCTTGGAATGATCAAGGAGTAAAGGGAATATGTCGTTTCTTGGATAGGGTATATAGGCTTTATGATAGAGTAGATATTGATGCTTCTTCTTATAGTTCTAATTTTGAAAGTATTATTAATAAGACTATAAAGAAAGTAACTGAAGATATAGATAATATGAAATATAATACGGCTATATCAGAATTAATGAAGTTAGTTAATGAATACTATAGTGTTTCATCTATTTCTAAAGATGATTATACTGTGTTATTAAAATTACTTTATCCTTTTGCTCCACATATTACTGAAGAATTAAATGAAAGACTTGGTAATAAAGCTATATGTTTATCTTCTTGGCCTATATATGATTCTAGTAAGACTGTTGATGTTACTAAAGAGATTGCAGTTCAAGTTAATGGTAAAGTACGTGATACTATAATTATTAATATTGATGATAATGAGGATATTATAAAAGAAAAAGCTTTGTCTGCTTCTAATGTCTTAAAACATATTGAAGGAAAAGAGATCATTAAAGTAATAGTAATTAAAGGTAAAATAGTTAATATTGTTGTAAAATAAAAAGTATTGTAATTTAAAGATATAATGAAAATTGTATCTTTATTTTTTTGATTTAGTAATTCTAGTGAATAAATTTAGTTATTTTAATTAATAATATATCTGGTGATATTATGAAAGTTAGACTTGGATATGCTTGTATTAGTGAGACTCTTGATGTAACTTCTTCTAGTACCTATACATATACAAATTTTTGTAAGGAGGGAAATTATGAAAAGTTAGAATTGATTATTAAGTCTAATCTTTTATCTTTGAAAGAGATTCTTATTTATAATGTTAGAAATAATATTCATTTTTTTAGGATTTCTTCGAATTTGATTCCTCTTGCTACTAGAAGGGATGTAGAGTTTGATTATTTTAGTAATTTTAAAGATATATATGATGATATTGGTATGATTATAAGTAATAATAAAATTAGAACTGATTTTCATCCTGGGGAGTTTTGTGTTTTAAATAGTGTACATAATGATGTTGTTAGTAATAGTATTGATATACTTAATTATCATTATAATCTTTTAAAATATTTTTCTATTGATTCAAAGTTATTAATATTACATATTGGTAGTTTAGCTTTTGGAAAGGAAAATTCTATAGAGCGTTTTTGTTGTAATTTTAAGAGACTTGATTTAGAATTACAAAAATGTATAGCTATTGAAAATGACGATAGGTCATTTAATATAGATGATTGCATTGAAATATATAATAGATTAGATATACCTATTGTTTTTGATTATCATCATCATATTTGTAATAATGGAAAACTTGATTTTGATAAATTTATTAAAATTGTATTTATTAGTTGGAAAGGAGATGTTCCAAAAATTCATTTTTCATCACCTAGGAGTAAAATAAATAAAGAAAAACGTTTTCATAATGACTATATTGATAGTGATACTTTTATTCGGTTTATTGAATTAGTTAAAGTGTATAATCAGGATATTGATATTATGATTGAAGCAAAGAAAAAAGATGAAGCTTTATTTAGATTGGTTAGGGAATTGAAATATAAAACAAATTATGATTTTATAGATGATACAAGTTTTGTTGTGTAGAAATTGAAATTTTATTATTTTTATGTTATAATATGCCCTAATTAAGGAGGAAGTAGTATGAGTGATGATAGTAAAGTATTAGTATCTCGTTATTTAAATGAGATTGGTTTAGATACATCTTTTATTATACGTGAAACTTTTTTAGGATATAAATGGAGAAAAGAAAGAGGAAAGTTATATACTGATGATAGAGGTATACCTACTAAATTAATTAAAATGTATTATGAACTTGGTCCTGACGATATTACTTTTGATAAGTTAAAAAATGCATTTGTTAAAAGATATATACGTAATGAAAGTAAATTAGAAGATGTTCATTCTGATATGGAAGTAAAAGGTTTGGAGAAAATGTATGAATATGTTCATTCTTCAGAAATAGATGATAATTTTGATGTCTATACTTTACTTGATTTACATAGAGCTTTATTTGCATATTCTCCTTTTCCTGAGTATGCCGGTTTTTTTAGAAATCATAGTGTATATTTACCTGGTACGGGTACGGAATTATGTGATTGGAGATATATTCGTTATGAATTAAATTCAATTAATGATGATGTTTTATATTTACATAGTATTGCTTCTGAAATTAGAGATTCTAATGATTCGGAACAATTACTTGCATATTTGGATTGTTGTGTTGAGCTTAATTGTAAGTTAATAAAAATCCATCCTTTTAGAGATGGTAATGGAAGAACGATTAGAGCATTTACTAATAAGTTATTGGAAGATGCAGGATTACCTCCTATATATATTCGTGAAAGAGAAAGAGGAGAATATCATAGAGCTATGAATCTTGCTAATAATGAGGGAGATTATACTGATATTAAAAACTTTTATCGTTATAAAATATGTGATTCTATTGTAGAACTTGATATTAATGAACGTGTTAGTAAAAAGAATCAGCAATCTTCTGATAAAAACTATAAAGTAAAACAAAAAAGTGATGATATTAAATAGTTATTCGACAAAATAAATATATTGAATATTTTATATTTATTTTGGTGATAATATGAAAGTGAAAATCTTTGATTTGGAAGATGAAAAAGACTTGGAAAAAGATATTAATGATTTTTTGGCAGAGATGACTGGAGAAGTTATTGATATTAAGTATCAAGTTAGTATTGGAGTTTTCAGTGAAGAACAAATATTTTGTTTTTCGGCTATGATTATTTATTGTTAAAAGTATACAGTGTATAATAATTGTGTACTTTTCTTTTTTTATTTATTTTTTTTTGTTATTATGGTATTATTTTATCATGATAGGATAGTTGATAATATGGAGAAGACCTTTTTTAGATTTTTGGGTTATTTATTATTTGCTGAAGTTGTTTTTCATTTGGCTTATTTTGAAAGTCTTTCTATAACTTTAATCTTTTTTTTACTGTTTTTCTCTATTATTTTTTCTATTTTTTTTACTTTTTGTTGTACTTTATTTAAACATCAAAAGATTAATACTTGGATTTTTAGAGTGATATTTATTTTTATTGCTTTTGTTTTTTCTGCTGAACTTATTTATTGTCAATTATATGATTCTATTTTTAATTTTAATGGTATTGTTTTTGCTGGGGCTTTGAAAGATGGATATGATAAGGTTTTACATACTATATTTCAAAATATTTTATATATAGTTTTATTTTTTGTACCAGTTATTTTAAATGTTATTAGACCAGTAAAAATTAATGGTATTGATAGGATTGAACCTTTGTTTTTATTGGTTTTGTTGTTACTTAGTTTTGGATATAATATTTTTGCTATTAATTATTTAGATAGAGATAAGCAATATAGTTATTATAATTTAGTATTTAAAGTTAATATACCTTATTTGAATTTAAATTATTTTGGTTTAAATACTTCTTTATTTTTAAGTGTATTTAAGAATGTTACTGGTTTTGTACCTGCTAGTGATTCTGGTGAGAATATTTATACAAATAAACGAACTGTTTTTGAAAAGACTATGCCTATTTCTTATAATGAAACTAGTATTGATTTTAATAGTTTATATAATAATGAGACTAATCCTAACATTAAGAGTTTACATCAGTATTTTATGAATCAGTCAGCTACTATTACTAATGAATTTACGGGTATGTTTAAAGATAAAAATGTTATTTTTATTATTGCTGAATCTTTTGATGAGATTGCTATTGATAAAGATTTAACTCCTACATTGTATAAGTTAAAGAATGAGGGAATTACTTTTAATAATTATTTTTCACCTAAGTATCCAGCAAGTACTGCTGATGGTGAATATATGTTGGAATGGGGACTATTACCTATTATTGGTGATGTTTATAGTTTGATTGATATGGTTTATAATGATAATCCTTATATTTTACCTAGACAGTTGAAAAGTCTTGGTTATTCTACATATGCTTATCATAATTATTTTGGATATTATAATTATAGAAAAAAGTATTTTTCAACATTAAATTTTGATAGAGTTAGATATTGTCAAGATGGAATTAATATGTATTGTGATTATTTTCATGGAAGTGATATTGATATGATGGAACAATCTATTGGTGATTACATTAATCAGGATAAGTTTTTTGCATATTATATTACTTTATCAGGGCATGGTAGTTATGACAGTTCTAATTTTGTTGCTAATAAGCATTTAAGTAAGTTATCTGGTTATAATTATCCTTCTCAGCTAAAGTATTATATGGCTGCTAATATAGATTTTGATTTGGCTATGCAGCATTTAGTAACACAACTTGAAAATGCTAATAAGTTAGATGATACTTTGATTGTTGTTTCTTCTGATCATTCTCCATATTATTTATCTAATCAACAAGTTAATATTAGATCTATGGTGGATAGAAGTAATAATTTTGATAGAAATAGAGGTAGTTTATTGATATATAACTCTAAACTAACTACGAAGTATACTATTGATAAATATGCAATGAATATAGATGTTTTGCCTACGATTTTAAATATGTTGGGTGTTGAATATGACTCTAGACTTATTATTGGTAAAGATATTATGGCAAATAATGAAGAAGGATTAGTAGTTTTCCCAGATAGAAGCTGGGTTACTGAGAAAGGTTCTTATAATGCTTCTTCTTATGTTTTTACTCCTTATGTAGATAATGTTGATGATAAATATATTTCTAAAATAAATACTTTAGTAAATGAAAAATTTCAAGTTTCTGCTAGTGTGCAGTATAATAATTATTATAAATATGTTTTTGGAGAGTAAGTATGGAAGAATTAAAATATAAAAAAAGTCGAATAATGTCTTTAGTTTTGATGATTTTTTCTGGTATACTTCTTTGTTCTGTAATGATATATTGTGATATTTTATCTAAAGTGGAAAATTATAATTATAGTACTAAAGAAGAATATGAAAATGTAAAGGCTGGGTTGGAACTTTTGGATAAATTGCCTCTTCAATTTAATATTGTTAATAAGTATTTTTCTTCATTTTCTAATTTGAATATTGCAGATAAGGAAAAGATTGCTTTAGCGTATGCTGTTAAGAATAAAATTGGAGTAGTTACTTGTGATATGACTATGAATGATAATAATGTTTGTATTTCTAAGGATGCTTTAGAAAATAGTAATTTATTTGATGTGTTTAGGGAAAATATTAAATTATATAGTGATAATATTTCTGTATATATAGATGATTATGGTATGTATACAGCTAAATATATTGATAGTAAAGATTATTATCAAATCCCTGTTAATACTTTTGATTATGATACTAAGTTATATTCTTCTTTTTATAAGTATCATATGAAAGATGATGTTTATATATTTTATCTTTTTCAAGGTTATTATAAGGCTAATTGTACTTTGGGTGAAGATTTGATTTTATATGATTTTATGGATGGTAGAGAGGTGTTTAAAGATATCTGTAATGACGAGGGATACTTTTCTAATGAACCTGATTTTAATGAAGTTAATTTACAATTATATAAATATGAATTAAAAAAGGATAAGAAGGGTAAGTTTTATTTATATGGATATAATCCTGTTAATAAATATAATTAATAGGTAATTGGAGGTGCATATGAAAAAAATTTTAAAAAAAGATGTGCTTTTTTCTAGTACATTTTATGTAACTGTTTTTATGGTTATTAGTATGGTTTTTGATATGCTTTATATTATTCCATTACATTCTATACTTGATAATACTGCTGGGGCATTATATGGATATGTATATATTATTTATTACTTATTTGTATCTTTAACTACTTTAAGTATACCTATAGTAATTAGTAATATAGTATTTGAATATCAAACACTAGGATATTTTAATATTAAACAGAGAGTTTTAATTCTTGGTAGAAAAGTGGCGTTTGTTTTTGGATTAATACTTTCTTTAATATTATGTATTTTAGCACCTTTTATAGCTAAAAATATTTTGAGTGATATAATTTCTACTATTAATGTTTCTGATATTACTTTTGCTATTAGAGTAGTTTCTATATCTTTATTAATTGTACCTGTTTTAAATGTTTATAGAGGTTATTTTGAAGGACATAGATTTACTAAGTTTATATCTTTATCTAAATCTATTGAGAAAATAGTAGGTATTTTATTTATTGTCTTTTTTAGTTATTTGTCTTTTTCTGTTTTTAAACTATCATTAAGTAATTCTATTTCTCTTGTGGTTTTAGGTTTTTTTATAGGTTTTATAGTTTCTTTTGGATATTTAATTTTTATGAAATATAAGAATAGAAAACGATTTGAGGAAAGGATTAGACGTGTTAATGAACCTTTAATTAGTAATAAGGATATAGTTAAGAAAATAGTTGTTTATGCTTTGCCATTTATATTTATTGATATTTCTAAAGGTTTATATAGTTATATAGATATTAATAGTATTATGTATGGTTTAATTAATTATGCTAATTTTAATAGTAACGATGTGTTAGAAATAGTATCTATTTTTTCTATTTGGGCATTTAAGTTTAATATATTTATATTTTCTTTTTCTCTTGGCATAATTTTTAATATGTTGCCTGACATAAAAGAAAGTATTGCAAAAAATGATAATAATTGTACTAAAAAGATTAATAGAGTATTTGAGGTTTTACTTTTTTTCATTATTCCTATTGTTTTTATAATTAGTTTTTTAGCTAAGCCAATATGGATATTGTTTTTTGGACTAAGTCAATATGGTCCGAATATTTTGTCTTATTATATATTTGTTTGTTTATTTATGAGTATCTTTTTTGTTACAATTTATATTATTCAATTATATAAGGATTATAAAACTATTGTTTTTAGTGTGTTACTTGGTTTTATTTTAAAATTATTATTAAATAATAGTTTGATAATTGCATTTTATAAAATGGGTATTCCTGCTTATTATGGTATTATTACTGCTAGTATACTTGGCTATTTAGTTTCTTTTTGTTTTTCTATGGTTATGCTTAGTAAGAAATTTAAGATTAATTATGAAGACTTGGTTAAGTATTTTATAGATATTTTTTGTGGTTCTATGTTAGCTGTTTTTTCTCTTTTTATAGTTAAGTTATTTATTCCTATTTATTCTGAGATTAGAATTGTTAATTTATTTATTATTGTTTTTTATGCTGCTGTTGGGTTTGTTGTGTATTTGTTTTTTATGAGAAAAACTGGTACAATTAAACATATTTTTAATGGTAGAATTATAAATGTTATAAAAAGAAAAAAGTAATTGATGTTACTTTTTCTTTTTGAACTTTGTTATTATAAAGTACATAATTGGATTGATTATATAGTTATATTGTCCTAAGTAATTTATTTGTTTTGCATTATAGTTTTTTTCTAAAATATTGTCATTAGTTTGTTCTAAACTAATTATATTTTCTTCTTTACAATATTTAATGTCTTTATAGTAGGTATAATAATTGATGTATGTGTCTTTAATTACATTATCATTATATGTGTGAGTTATCCAAGCTTTGTTTGCGTATTTTATTATTAAATGGGCACTTATAATTATTTCTGTGCCTGTTTTTTGTTTGTGAATTTGGAATTTCTCTATATCTTTTTGAATTGTTTCTTTTTGTTTAGTTAGATCTTGTAATTTTGTTTTTGAGCTTTTACTTAAACTGTCTATTGGTAATATTGAAATTTGATCATTTATCTTTTTTAAATTTTTTTCAAGACTTTTAATGGTTTTATTTATATTTATTTTACCTAGAACAATGGTTGCTTTTGTATTTTTATTACCATTAAATATTTCATATAAAGTTTCAAAATAGTCTTGATCATATTTTATTTTGTTATTTGACTTTTTCATAAGTAAATATAAGTCTTTTATATTTGCTTTATTACCAATAACTGTTTCAGTATTTAACTTTATTGATTTTGTAATGTAGTCTTTTGTCGTTTCTTTAAAATTATTTTCTATTTCTTCTATATTTTTCGTTAAATCAAGCTTACTACTAGATACTGGTAACATTATTTTTAATTGTTTATCATTATCTTCTTTTTTAAATCCTAATTCTTTTAGTATGTTTTTAATCTCATTAAAATCTTTGTTTTTTGTATTTTCTTCTATATATGGTGCTATTTTTATAAAAATAGCTTTTTTACTTTTTGCAAAGTTTTTTAAAGAACTAACTAGTATTTTCATTAATTTTTTGTTTTTATAGTCTATTGTAAAACCTGCTGGTGCATATAATCCGGTTTTGTTGAATGGTAAATTTTTTTGTAATAGCATTGCAGCAGCAAATATTTCATTGTTTTCATTTACTAATCCTAGATAATATGGTGTAAGACGCTTTTTAACTTTTGCAAATTCTCCATATGAATGTGATTGTAAGAAATTTGGTTCTTGTTTTTGACTTGCTACATAGTTGTCATATACTTCCTTATCTAGATTTTTTAGTTTTAACATGTTGTAACCTCACTTTCTTATAAAGTTAGTATATCATAAAGTATATCTTTGTAGAAGAAAATACAAAAATATTTTTTTTGTCTTTTAATATTTTTACTTTGTGTTATTGTATTTATTTTTATTATATATTTAGTTATAATTTTAGTTTTTATTTCACATTGTAAATCAACAGTTTACATTTCGAAATAAAAATAAAGGACACTTACATTATATATAGTCCTTCATCTTTTTGAAGATAATTTTTTTTGTTTTTATTTTCTAAATTATTTATTCTTTCTTTTAATTTTTCTATTTCGTATTTTAGATTATTAATTTCTTCTTCATATTTATCTGGTACTGGTAAGGGCATTCCAAAAGGCATATAAGGGTAAGGCATATTATTCATATTATCAACCTATCTTTCTTTTTATTATATGCTTTTAGCTTTATTTTGTGATAAAATATACTTGGTGATGTTTATGCGACTTAGAAATGTTAAAAACAAGGAAGAAATATTGAATGGTTCTAAATATCTTATTAAGAATAATTTGGAAAATATAGGTAATTGGAAGTTATTATTTGGTAATGATAATCCTATATATATTGAAATTGGTACTGGAAAGGGTAAATTTATTATAGAAAATGCTATTAAATATCCTAATATTAATTTTATTGGAATAGAAAAATATGATAGTGTTGTTGCAAAATGTTTGCCTAAGATTCCAGAAGGGCTTTCTAATTTGTTTATAATTAGAATGGATGCTCTTGATATTGATAAAACTTTTTTTAAAGAAGTTAGTCGGATTTATTTAAATTTTTCTGATCCTTGGCCTAAAGTTCGACATAGTTTGCGAAGATTATCTAGTAAAGTTTTTTTGGAGAAATATGATGATATTTTTATTGGAGATAAGGAAATATTTATGAGAACTGATAATAGAGACTTATATATTTATTCTTTGATGAGCTTTAGTGAATATGGATATGTATTAAAAAATATTAGTTTTGATTTGCATAGTACTTCGGATAATTTAATTACAACTGAATATGAAGATAAATTTTCAAGTAAGGGTATGCCTATTTATGCTGTTGAAGCTATTAAATATGATGTCCAAAATAGTAAATAGTAATAAAATATTTTTACATTTACAAAAAATTTGATATAATGTAGTAAGAGTAGGTGAATTATGAAGAAGATAATTGTTTTACTCTCTGTTATTTTGTTAATGATAACTGGTTGTAGTATTAAAGAATTAAGTGACAGTGATTTTGAAAATAATATGAATATTTTACTTAATGAGAATGGTAAAAGTAGTAATGTTCATTTTGATGGATATAAGTATTATGTTCCTGATGGTTTAAAATTTGTTAATAAAGAAGAGTATAATGCTATCTTTAGAGATAGATTTGATAATAAATATTATATGTATGTTGATGTTATTAGTTATTATCATAAGACAGATGTTGCTTATAAGATTAAACCTGATGCTTATTATTCTAAGGTTATAAAATATAAGAAGAAAACAGGGTATTTAGAGATAACTAAGGTTTCTGATAATTACTTTGTTGAATTTATGTTTAATTATGCTAAAATGGAGTGTTTAACTACAAAAGATAACTTGGTTAATGTTATTAATAACATGTGTTATATTTTACGTTCAATTAAGTTTAATGATAAAGTGCTTGAAAGCTTAGTTGGTGATAATGTGTTGAGTTATGCAGAGGAAAGTTTTACATTGTTTGATACTAAGTCGTCACAGGAAGACTTTTTGGATGTTGTTAGTAAGTATGATCCAGGATATAAAAAAGCTAAAGATCAAGAAAATTTAGACCTTGATGAAGAATAAATTAAAGAGGTGAGCTCATGGGTATATTTGAAAAACTTAAGAATGCTCTTTTTGAAGAAGAGTATGTTGAAGTTGTAGAAAAGCCTAAAACAAAGAAGGTTTCTAAGAAGAAGCCAGTAGTAAAAGAAGTTGTTAAGGAAAAGAAAGCTGAGGATTTAGAAGAAGAAAAACCAGTAGCTAAGAAGGTTGTTTTACCTGAAAAGAAAGAAAACTATGTTTCTGAAAATATTGATATTGATGATGATTTTGATGATGAAAAGGAAGAAATTAAGGAAGAAGATAATCATTCTTTTAAGATGATTGATGATGAAGATTTGTTGGTTGAACGTACATATCCAACTAGTGAGCCTGAAATCGTTAAGGTTATTGAGAAAGAGGATAATATACCATATTCTGTTAGTAGAGATGAAAACTTGTATCCTTCTAAGCCTGTTAAGAATACACCTCAACCTTATGGTGTTGATGAGACTCCTAAATCTACAGTGCATGAGTACAATATATATGAAAAGAAAGAAGAAAAGTCTTATTTTAAACCTTCACCAATTATTTCTCCTATTTATGGTATTTTAGATAAGAACTATCGAAAAGAAGATGTTGTTCCAAAAAGAGAAGTTAGACTTACTAGTAGTTTTGCTAGGGATAAAGTAAGTGTTGATGATGTTAGAGCTAAGGCTTTTGGCAGTAGTGATGATAATGAATCAGTGAAGAAAAATAGTGTTAGTCCTTCTTTTGAAGTTGAGAGCGATACTAATTTGCTTGTTGATTTAAGTTCTGATGATGATAAACCCGCTGTTAAAGATGTTACCATGGGTGATGCTTTGGAATATTTTCAAGATTTAGGATTAGAATATAACGTAGACTATGTTGATGCTGGAAAGAAGTCTACAACAGGTAAACGTGAGAAAAGTGTTTATGATGATGAAGTTATTTCTGGTTCTTTAGATTTAGAAGAAGTAGAAAGTAATACTAATGATTCTGTTGATACTGATGATAATTTATTTGATTTAATTGACTCTATGTATCAAGATCAAGAATAATATATAAGGAGAATGGCTATGGATTTATTAAATTTTGTTTTACCTGTATTATTATATTTAGTTTGTATAATACTAGTAGTAGTGTTAATTATTTTAGGAATTAAAGTTATTATGATGATAGACAAAGTTAATAAATTAGTTGATGATGTTTCTGATAAAGTTAATTCTTTGAATGGTGTTTTTAGAATTATTGACAAGGCAACTGATGGTTTTTCAAATATAGTTGAAACTGTTGTTGCTTCTATTACTGGTTTTATATATAAGATTTTTAAAGGTCATAATAAAAAAAATAAAGATATTGAGGAGGATTTAACTGATGAGTAAGAAAAAGAATACTGGAAAATTTTTGTTTGGAGCAGCTCTTGGAGCTGGATTAGGTCTTTTGTTTGCACCTAAGAAAGGTAGTGAAACTAGAGCTGATCTTAAGGTTCAATTTGATAAGTTGATGAATCAAGTTAAGGATATTGATGCAGAGGATGTTAAAAAAGAGTTTGATAAGAAAGTAAAAGAAATAAAAAAGGAATTAACTGATTTAGATAAAGAAAAAGCATTGGATCTTGCTAAAGAAAAGGCTTTAGTTTTAAAAGAAAAAGTAGAGGACTTAGTTGAACTTGCTGTTGAAAAAGGAACTCCAGTTTTACATGATGCTGCTTTAGAATTAAAGGAAAAAGCTATTTCTGTTACGAAAGATGTAATAAAGAAATTAGAACAAGGTAGTGAAAAAAAATAGGTTTTTACCTGTTTTTTTTTGAATTGATTCTTTTTTATGATATAATCTATTTATGTTTTTAGTAATTAGTTGAGATTGTGAGTTGATTTTCTTTATTGTAATTTTGACTTTTTTCTTTAGAAGAGGAGAGATATTATGAAAATATTTGATGAATTAAAATGGCGAGGTTTAATTAAAGATATTAGTAGTCCGGAATTAGAAGAAAAATTAAATAATGGCGGAATGACTTTTTATATAGGTACTGATCCGACTGGTGATAGTATGCATATAGGACATTTTTCATCTTTTTTAATTTCTAAAAGATTAAAAGATGCTGGACATAATCCAATTTTACTTGTTGGTGGAGCGACTGGTCTTATTGGAGATCCTAAACCTGATGCGGAAAGGGCTATGATTACTAAAGAAGCTGTACAACATAATTTTGATTGTTTAAAAAAGCAAGCAGAAGAATTATTTGGTTTTACAGTAGTTAATAATTATGACTGGTCTAAAGATATTAATTTTATTGATTTTTTACGTGATTATGGAAAATTCTTTAATGTTAATTATATGTTATCTAAAGATATAGTAGCAAGACGACTTGATTCGGGCATTACTTATGCAGAGTTTTCTTATATGATTATGCAGGCTTTAGATTTTAACTGGTTATTTGAAAATATGGATTGTTCTATGCAGGTTGCTGGACAAGATCAATGGGGTAATATTACAGCAGGAATAGATTTAATTAGAAAAAAGACTGGTAAGGAAGCGTATGGTTTTACAATGCCTCTATTAACTAAGAAAGATGGTACAAAATTTGGTAAAACTAATGGAAAAGCTATCTGGTTAGATCGAAATAAGACTTCTCCTTATGAAATGTATCAGTTTTTTATTAATGTTGAGGATGAAAAAGTTATTGATTATTTGAAATTTTTAACGTTTTTATCTAAGAAAGAAATTGAGGAGTTAGAAGAAAAAAATAAAGTTAATCCACATTTACGTGAAGCACATAAAAAATTGGCAGAAGAAGTTATTACTTTTATTCATGGACATGATGCTTATGTTGAAGCATTAGAAATAACAGAAGCCTTATTTAATGGTAATATTAAAAATTTAAGTGCTTCTCAAATTAAAGATGCTTTTAATGGTATAAAGCCTTTTAGTATAAATGAAGATGTTTCTTTGGTAGAACTTTTAGTTAATGAGAAAATTTGTTCTAGTAAAAGAGAGGCAAGAGAATTTATTTCTACTGGTTCTATTAGTGTTAATGATGATAAAATTACAGATACTAGTTTTATTTTAAATAAAAATATTTGTATTCAGGATAAATATATTGTTATACGTAGAGGTAAGAAAAATTATTATATAGGAATTTATGAGTAAATAATTTTACATAAGAAAATATAATTTAATATATTTTCTTTTTACTTGTGGAAAAATTTTTTTCTTTTTGTTATTATTATATTGGGAGGCTAGTATATGGAAAAGAGAGTTTTAAAATCTTTAAAGATAGTATTTATAGTATGTTTTATTATTTTAGTATGTGAACTTATTTATTTGACATATATTAGTTTTTTTAAAGAGAAGAAATCTATTTACTTTGATGCTATTAATGCTATGGAAAGTATTAGTAATAATGGATATTTAGTTGTTGGAAGTAATAATAATAATGATAATCATTTTGAAAAAGCAAAGATAGCTCAGTATAATTCTAAAAAAGAGAAGGTTTTTGAGACTTTATATAATAAAGGTTATAATAGTGCTTTTTTTGATGTTGCGGTTGATGGTGATTGTTTTATTGCTGTGGGTAGTTATGAGGCTTCTATAGATGAACATGAAAATGGTACTAGGGAAGCAATGATTGTTAAATATGATAAAACTGGTAAGGTTTTATTTGATAAGAGTTTTAAGGTTTTAGATGATTCTAAGTTTGTTGGTGTTTATGTTTTGGATGATGGATATTTAGTTACTGGACAAAGCATATATGAAAAAATGACACTTGGTTTTTCTAATTATGGAGGAGCTTATTTAATTAAATATGATAAAGTAGGAAATGTTGTTTGGAAAAGTAATTATGGAGATAATAAAAGTGCTATTTTTAATGATGTAATTAGTTATAAGGATTATATTTATGTTGTTGGTAGGGATGCTTCTCGTGTAGGATTAATTAATAAATATGATATGGATGGTAATTTAATTAAATCTTCTGGATATGAGTATACTGATAGTCTGGGTTTAACTGGAATTGTTTCTGTTTCCGATGGAATAGTGGTTTCTGGTGCTAAGAAATATGTAGATGATGATAACAATTCTATTGTTGATGCTTTGCTTGTTAAATATGATTTTGATTGTAATTATATAAAAGAGAAAACTTATGATAATTCTAGTACGGAAAGGTTTAATCGAGTTATTAAGGATGGTAATGATAATTTGATAGTAGTTGGTAATGAGTTGGTTTCTGATAAGGGATCTGCTGATGATAATGCATTGTTATATAATGGATTAATTGGTAAGTATAAAAGTGATTTAACAGATATAAAAATTGAAACTTATGGTGAATTGAGGGATGATCATTTTACAGATATTAAGATTGTTGATGATAATTATTGTGTTGTAGGATATTCTGCATATGAAGATGGTAGTTATTTGAGTAAATTTA
The DNA here is from genome assembly GCA_964538205.1 of uncultured Mycoplasma sp. Lineage (GTDB taxonomy): Bacteria > Bacillota_I > Bacilli_A > RF39 > UBA660 > CAG-877. The sequence goes on along the minus strand of CAZIFN010000001.1, from coordinate 638 downwards.
TTGTATATAGTGATGCATTAAAAGTATTGGAGGTTAGTTGATGAAAATTACACTTGTGAGACATGGTCAAACTGATTTTAATTATGATGGTAGAATTCAAGGACTTTCTAATAATTATTTAAATGATACTGGAAGAAGACAATGTCGTAAACTTAGAGATGAAATTAGAAATGAAGAGTTTGATATTTGTTATATGTCACCTTTGATAAGGACTGTTGAAACAGCAATTATTTTAATTGGTGAACGAGTTGAAACTGTTCCTGATAAGAGAATTGTAGAAAGAGCTATGGGTGAATTTGAAGGAAAATCTAGAGATCTATATGATTCTAAAAAGTTTTGGGATTATAATTTAAATTATGATGCTCAAGGTGTAGAAAAAGTTCAGGATATATTTTTAAGATGTCAAGATTTTTTAAATTATGTTATTAGAAAGCATCCAGGGAAAAATATTTTAATTGTTTCTCATGGTGCTCCTATTAGAGCTATGCATCATATACTTAATAAAAGTAATTTAGATGGTAATTTACTTGATATTAAAATTGATAATTGTTTTTGTGAAACAATTGATATTGATGAGAATGATTTTATGATATAAAAATTAAATAGTTAATTTTCCCTTTATTTATGGGCTTTTTCTA